>JAUWQK010000044.1 GCA_030611115.1 Deltaproteobacteria bacterium | reverse complement strand
TCAAACTCTCTATTTTTAGATTTCTATAGTTAATTTGTCTCTTAGGATCCTTATACTATAAGGCTTTAAGGCAAATCAAAATTATTTAGAGCAACATTTAAGAATTAGTTAGTGCCCGAACGAAAACTAGAAAATTTTTTCAAGTTCAAGGAAGGTGCAAATTTTAACCGCAGGAATACATTGAGTATTTTGAGGATTAAAATTTAAGCCTGACGCAGAAATTGGGAAAATTAGCAGTTTTCGTTCAGGCACTAAATAACGGCTTTTCAGATGGCAATAAGATCATAGCTGCGGCTTCCCAGCCCAATGCTTTCAGCATATTCAAGCTGTATGGACCAGTCCACTTTTGGGTGTATCCCCCTGAACTTATCTTCTCCGGGTTTAGTATTTTTCTTAAGGCACGATCCGGGGAGAGCCTGCTCATTGTTAACAAGATCTACAGAGGCCTGATCAATAGCAACGGGGTCTTTTGAAGCAACTATACCTATATTTCTTACAATAGGTGCATCATTATGTGGCAGGCAGTCACATTCGGGTGAAACATCGGTAATGAAATTCAAAAATAATGTTCTGCCCTTTTTATTCTTTAAAACACCCATCAAATATTCAACCATATTTTCGAGAAAAACGGGTATATCCTGATTCCATTGAATCTGTATTGCATTGTTTGAGCAAATAATGATGCACTCTCCACAGCCCATACACTTTTCAGGATCAATAGTTGCCTTATCTTTTATCAGCCTTATGGCTTTTCTGGCGCAATGACTCACGCATTCGCCGCAGCCGACACATTTTTTTCTTTTAACTTTAGGGTTCACTGTTGAATGTTGAGCCAGCTTTCCTCTTCTCGATGCGCATCCCATGCCAAGATTCTTAATTGTCCCGCCAAAACCGGAAAGTTCATGTCCCTTAAAATGAGCCACTGATAATAGCGAATCCGCCCGTATAATCTCAGATCCAATATATACTCTTTTAAAACGCTTCTGGTTTATAACCACAGAAGTTTCACTGCGGCCCCTCAGCCCATCCGCTATGACAACCGGAGCATCAATCACAGAATAAGCAAATCCGTTTTGAATAGCTGTTATATGATGATGCGGAGCATCACTTCGTGTGCCGGCATAAAGCGTATTACAATCTGTCAGGAATGGAAAACCTTCTGCTTCTTTTATTTTTTCAATAATCTTCCTTATAAATACAGGCCGGATAAAAGCAGTATTCCCCTGCTCTCCAAAATGTATTTTAACAGCAACAAGATCTCTTTTTTTGACTGCTGAACCAAGGCCCGAAGTGTCAAGAAGCCTTCCAATCTTCGAAAGAAGGTTTTCCTTATATGAGGCTTTTAAATCAATAAAATAGACTTTGCTTTTCATAATATCCTCCCCGTTCCTGAAAAATACATATCATTTCTTAAATAGATATTGCAACTTGTAAAACAACATCTTTTTTAATATGAATGTGGAAAAGACAGTGCCTAATTTCAAAGTCTGGAGGAAAAAATGGACTTGTCTGATAGAATAGATGTTCTGGACCAGATTTACAAAATTTATGACTCATTTACCGACAGTCTTGAACCGGCATGTCAAAAACATTGTTCTACTTGCTGCACGCGCAATGTGACTATGACATCACTTGAATGTTATAAAATTGCCGATCACTTGATTGAAAACAGTAAATCAGAATTATTCAAAAAAATTAAGAATGACTCTTATAAAAAACGTTTTCTGCCAAAAATAACCACAAACAAAATAGCTGATCTTTGTATTCAGGGAAAGGATATTCCGGACGAAGAAATAGACAGCTCATGGGGAAGTTGTCCGTTATTGATAAATAATGAATGCCCAATTTATACGGCCAGACCGTTTAGTTGCAGATGTATGGTCTCAAAAACGAAGTGCGTTGACAAAGCTGAAATGGATGAATTTATCCTGACTGTAAATAATGTTTTTTTACAGTATATAGAACATATTGATCAGCAGGGTTTTTCAGGAAATTTTACAGATGTTCTGCTTTTTATGGAATCAGAAGATAATCGTAAAAGTTACGCTATGAAAAACCTGGCAAATCCTGGAGAAGGACTTATAAAAAACCTGCCGATGACGCTATTGCTTGTACCGCCCGAACATAAGAACAAAATCAAGCCGATCATCAACTCCCTTCAAACAATAAAAGTAACCGTTCACGGTTAACAGTTAACGGTTGATCAAAACATATCTGCCAGAGGCTGACAAAGAAGCAAGAGGCTCAGTCCTGCCAGCGGCAGGCAAGTGTGAGAACTTAAGTTTGTATTTCATGTGAGGTTGCGGTGTTTGTTGAGATCAATATCAAACAAGCTTCACTCGTTGCATAGTTCATTGGAAAAACTGTGAACCGACAACCGTGAACGCTTACTTGTGAAGGGTGAGGAGATGGAGCGAACCACTAACCTGATAATGAATATTTTGAGTGTTATCGCCCTGACAGTAGTTGTATGCCTCAGCCCTGGATGCAATGAGCAAAACAGCCCGATAGACCAGCGCGAAAAGGTTTATCGGGCTCTTTTGCTTGACGGCAATCGTCTTCTGGAAAAAAAGAAGTACCAAAAGGCGACCGATCTTTTTACAGAGGCTGTTTCCAGGGAGCCTGAAAAGGCTGAGGGCTATCTGACACGGGGTATTGCTTATATCTGCCTGGAGCATTACAAGAAAGCTGTTGTCGATTTTACAAGGGCGATCCAAAACGACAGGACACTTGCCATTGCGTATGCAAATCGCGGCATTGCATACGATCATTTGGGCAGACACAAAGATGCCCTTTCCGACTACCAAACGGCATTAGCCATTGACTCTGAAGTGGGGAAAGGGCCTGGTTTCATGGAAAGGTTTCTTCATAATAAACCCAAAACCCCGGATTTGCGAGAAAGAGTTAAATTTTTGGAGGAAATGCTAACAACAGAAAATGGTTGAGATTCCTTACAACAAAATTATTGAGTTTCTTCGCGGCATTGTTCCTTTTAATGAGCTTCCCCAGGAAGTTTTAGGCGGCCTTCCCCAAAAGATATCAATTGATTATTTCCCCAGAGAGAGCTTAATCCTTGAGCAGGATGGCTCTCCGTGTGATTATCTCTATATTATTCAGACCGGCGCAGTGGAGAAAACTGTTCGCAAAGATGGTGTGGATATCCTCCTGGACTATAAAGCCGAGAACGATTTTTTCGGAAGCGCTTCCCTTATCAACAGGACAGGCCCTGAATTCAATGTCCGGGCATACGAAGATACGGTATGTTATTTACTTTCCAGGGAGACTTTTGATGAGCTGATGCAAAACCATGCAGGGTTTCACGAATATTTTGCCATCCGGTTGTCCAAGCTTGCGTACCGGCTGAAAAAGGCACGGACAGGTATTTTTGCGCCTCGCGGGGTATCGGACACAGTGGTTTTCCGATCAGACGACTACCTGTTCAATGTCACGGCCGGCGACCTGGTCAAACAGAAACCAGTAACATGCTTACCTTATCAGGAAGCCTCTTTTGTGGCCAAATTGATGGCCCGTGAGGGAGTTGGTTCTGTTGTTGTGGTTGATGCCCGGAATTGCCCTCTGGGGATTGTTACCAAAAGCGACATGACAAATCGAATCCTTGCAACAGGAAAGACAGGATCTGAACCAATCAGAACGATCATGAGCGCACCTGTTTTTTCCGTTGCTCCAGAGGAACTATGTTTCAACGTCCTTTTTAAGATGGCGCGGTTTAATTGTCATCATATCTGTGTTGTTAAGGGAAAGTCGCTTTCAGGCATTATTTCGCAGCATGACCTGATCATACTCCAGGGATCTAATCCCCTTGCTGTAATCAATGACATTCAAAAGCAGACAACCGTTCAAGGGGTTGCACGGCTGGTTAATGCCATGGACCAAATGGTCAAGAGACTTCTCAGCTCCGGTGCATCCTCAAAAGAGATCGCAGCCGTTGTTTCTGAATGCAATGACCACCTGACACGAAAGATCATCGCCTTGACAGAAGAAGCCCTGCGTGAAGAAGGCATATGGCCTCCGCCTGTTTCCTACTGCTGGCTTGCTCTGGGCAGTGAGGGCCGCAAAGAGCAAACACTGAGAACAGATCAGGATAATGCTATCATTTATTCGGATCCGGAGCCTGGCTCAGATCAGGATATCCACAAGTACTTTCTTCGTTTAGCTCAAGGTGTTGTTTCCAGCCTGGAAATCTGTGGCTTTCCGCTATGCAAAGGAGATATTATGGCCAGCAACCCACGATGGTGCCAGCCGGAAACAGTTTGGAGGCATTATTTTTCATCATGGATCAACGAAGCATCGCCTGAAGACCTGAGAAACTGTACAATCTTTTTCGATTTTCGCCCCCCCTTACAGGCGCAATGTCATTCAATTTGAATTTTTTTCGGGTTATCTTTCTGAAATCATAGTCTAAATTTTCTGCTTGACTTTTTTGCTTTGCTATGAGACCCTAATAATACACCACTGCTTCCCAAGGGAAAACTGCAAAGGGTTAAAAAATGGCAAATATTAATATGGATCATGCTAAGATTCAGGAGATCATTACTTATACAGAATACTACCCCAATTTATCACGCAGAACACTTGCAAATACTATCTGTGAGAATCTTGAATGGAAAACACCTGCTGGATCTCTGAAGGTAAATTCTTGTCTGAGTTTACTGAACAAGTTGGAAAAACAGGGTGAAGTTAAGCTAAAACCACTTGAGAAGCGAGAGCATAAACCAAAGCCACCTGAGAAGGAGGAAGACCTTTTTGACATTACGGACAAGGCAAATATCAAGGGGAGCGTTAAAGATTATCAGGTCTTCCTTAAGCAGATAACTAAAGGAGATCAATGCGAAGAATGGAACGATTTGGTACAACGCTACCATTACTTGGGTTATAAAAAGATGTTTGGCTCAAGTATTAAATATTTTATACATTTCAATGGCGTGTTAAATCCGGTTGGCTGTATTTCTTTTACCTGCAGTACTACTTACCGGCAGAAGGACCGTGATAAATGGATAGGATGGTCTGATGAACAACGAGTTCAAAGTCTAAATTGGATTCTTAATAATAACCGCATGCTGATTTTGCCTTGGATAAAAATTCAGAACCTAGGTTCAAAAAGCTTGTCGATAGCGCTTTCAAATGTTGCCAATGATTGGGAACTTAAATTTAACTTTAAGCCCCTATTAGTAGAAACCTACGTGGATCCTGGTCGATTTACAGGTGCAATGTATAAATCCGCAAATTTTATCCGGATTGGACAGTCTTCAGGAAACTATCGACTCAATAGCATTTCTTTACCGAAGGAAAAACAAGTTAAAAAAGATATCTATATTTTTCCTCTGGATCCAAATTATAAGCAACTTCTCTGCGGTAAATTTAAACCAAAAACTTTACATAAAAAGCGTCCTGCCAACCATCTTGATAATTGCTTAAAGAAATTTCAAAGTAACCGGGAAGAGCTTGACCTGTGGGAAAAAATTCAATACGAAATCGTACTAATCTGTAAGCGAATTGATACTGAAGAACTGAAGCAATCAAGACAAGTAAACGCTCTGACCATGATCCTTGCGATTTATAGAATAGTTTTTGCAAACAACTTTCGTTCATATGATTCAATACTCTGCGATCTTATTGATAATGCAAATACACACGGCATCAAACTTTCATTTAAACAAAAACTCTTGCCTACAACATTTTGTGAAGCGAGAAAGAGGTTTAGGGCGAACACGTTCAAAGAGATCAACACAAGAGCCCTCGGCATTTACGAGCAACACATCGACAAACGCGAAGATTACCTTTGGAAAGGTAGAAGGGTTTTTGCCGTAGATGGTAGCAAGATTAACCTTCCTCGAGAAACTATGAATGAAGATAAAGGCAAATACAGGCTTCCCTGCAAACATGCATTCTACCCTCAAGGTCTTCTTAGTTGTATTTATAGATTGAAAGTCAAAGTTACCTACGACGTTACTTTTTCAAATACTATGGACGAACAGAGCGAAGCGATCACACACCTAAAAGCACTAAAGCCAGGTGATGTGGTGATTTATGATCGTGGCTACATAAGCTATGCATTGTTATATTGGCATAACCGACTCAATATTGATGCTGTTTTTCGACTTAAAAAACAGAGCTTCAAACAAATCAATGAGTTCATTAAAGGAAGTAGAGATGATAATACGACAGAGATTGGGCCATCTAAAAAAACTTTCTCCAACATCAAGAAAAAGCATCCTGAAATTGAAAAATTGGAGTTCTACCCACTTAGAATGATGAAGTACCGGATCGGCAATAAAACCTATTACATTGGATCAACGATTATCGACAAAAACATTACTATCTCAGACTATTCCGAGGCTTACCACGCTCGTTGGGGGCATGAAGAACTTTATAAGACACTAAAAACTCACCTTGACGGAATTGAATTTCACGGAAGGTGTGAAGAATTTATTAAGCAAGAGCTATTTGCCGCACTTGGCATTCTGACTTTAAACAGAATTATGACAAATTATGCTGAGGAACTATTAGATGAAAATGAGACTTTCAACTGTTCATTCGAAAGAAAGAGAAAAGTCAACTTTAAAGGTCAACTGGACAATCTACTGAGAATTGTCGAGCCTGTGATTGCAAGCGATAGTAAACAACTATCGTCTTTGCTGAAAAAAAATAATGAGAGAGCAATACGGGGATCATACAAATATAGAGATGGGCGAAAGTCGATCCGCAAGAGCAACCGAAGAATCAACAAATGGCAAAAAGCAACCGGAAAACAGATATTAAAACTAGCAGAAAACAGTCTTGTTTAAATAAATCCATACACCACCACTGTTTTATTTTTACTGGTGTATGAATTTTATATATTCATCAAGTGTAACTACTTGAAATAACTGAGTTGAAATATCATATTATTTTGAATGACATTGCACGTATTGTAGGGTAAGCAGTTTGTAATACGGATTTTTCACACATATCAATGCTAACCGCATCTTGCTCGCTTATTGCCATCGAGAAACTTCCATCATTATTTTTTATCAGCTCATGATTAACAGCATCATCACATTCAACCAACTCTACATGAACTTTGATCTTGTACTTAGACATTGTTGCCTCCTTTAATGAGTGATAGCTTGGGAGCTAACCATCTCAAATACAGAGGTAAATGTCTACTACTTTTTCATTCTGATGGATTTTTTTGCCAAAGTCAAAATTCTCAGCCTTATATTTGTCAAATCTTACCCGCACAGCTCGAAAACTTTCGATGGACCGGCACTACAAATCTTAACGAAATAGTTGAGATAATACTTAACCGCAATCCTTCCAATCTTAGTACCTCATCAATTATCAGCTTGTTAAAAGAAGGTAATGCCGATCAGGTAGCAGAAATGATGCTTGACCATAACTCTATTTTTCCAGCCTTTATTAATACACTTATTCATGAAAAATGGCCTGTTCGTCTTGGTGCAATGGTGGCATTCGAATATATTGTTGAGAAGAATAACGCACTGGCCGGTCAGGTTATTAATCCCCTGTGGGAGCGGTTCCAAAGTGTTGAGGACCGGATTAAGGGCGATATTATATATATTCTGGGAGAAACCGGAAATATCGAAATAGTTCCTGAGCTGGAAAACATATTATACAGCGGGATATACCATGATGAAGTAAGAGATGCCGCAAGAGAAGCTTTAAGGAAGATTTATGATTGATGATTGGTGACTACTCATGTAGTCAGGCTGAAGCTGTTTAGCCTGAAGGCTGAAGGGGTCAGAAGAGCACAATTGCCGTACTTTAGCGAAAACATCTGATTCTTGCTCCAAACATGGCTTCAAAATGCGCTTTTTCCTAACAGCCTTCAGCCTTCAGCCTATCCACCTGAGTAGTTAGAATATTATTTTCTTATACCAATCTAATATAAAAAAACATATTATGAAAGAGTTTTTCAAAGTAACCGATTTAGAGCATACACTCAAATATTCTGCCGGCTTTCCCAATGTCGGGACTGAATTTATTGAGCTGCATGAAGCGTTTGAAAGAATCCTTGCTGTTGACATTGTTTCCGACATTAACCTGCCTGCTTTTACTCGTTCTACTATGGATGGCTATGCAGTTAAAGCTTCATCTACCTTTGGCGCAACTGAAGAAAATCCCGCATATCTGACAGTCAAAGGTACAATTGATATGGGTAAACCGGCCGGCTTTTCAATAGGTTCCGGCGAGGCTGCTAAAATTTCTACAGGAGGAATGTTGTCCGATGGTTCAGACAGCATTATAATGGTTGAATATACGGAAATTATAGATAAAACAACTATTGAAATATACAGAAGTGTTGCCCCTGGCCAGCATGTAATAGCAACAGGAGAAGATATTAAAAAAAGTGATAATGTACTCTCGTGTGGCCAGAGGCTGAGGCCTCAGGAAATAGGATTACTTGCCGCTTTAGGCAAGGATTCAGTAAAAGTATATAAAAAACCGGTTATTGGTATTATTTCTACTGGAGATGAAATAGTACCAATAAATAATATACCTGACAAAGGCCGGATTCGCGATATAAATACTTATACTCTATCAAGCCTGGTACATGAAGCAGGCGGCATCCCTGTCACTTATGGAATCGTAGAAGATGATTTTGACGCTCTTTTAGAAAAGTGTTCTATTGCGATTGCTCATTCGGATATTGTTTTGATTTCAGGTGGCAGTTCTGTTGGAACACGAGATTTGACGGTAGAAGTACTTTCCTCTTTGCCGGGCTCAGATATTATGGTCCATGGAATTTCCATAAGCCCAGGCAAACCGACAATTCTGGCCAAGACCAG
>JAUWQK010000201.1 GCA_030611115.1 Deltaproteobacteria bacterium | reverse complement strand
GTCAATCTCAAATCCTGATAAAAACATAAGCAAAAGGAACCCAAAGTGCGCTAAAAATTAAAGCCATTCGCCGGACATGATAAGACCCAGTCCGCTTTTACCGATAGCTATCCCAAAAAGTATTTCTCCCACAATTGATGGAATTCTCAGGTAACGGGACAGGATCGGTACGATAAAAACAGCAAGGGCTATGATAATTAGGCTGGAAGCCTGATTGATTTCCATATTCTCACACTTTTTCGTTTCAATTTCCTAGTGTCCTGTCATCTATGTAGTGTCGCAAATATAGCCGTCATTCCCGCGAAGGCGGGAATCCAGTATTTCTGACTACTTCGGTGCTTCTGGATTCCCGCCTTCGCGGGAATGACGAGTGCCTGGTACGATATTTCACGCATGACACGACACTAGTAACTACTCAGGTTGGGTTACAAGTTTACCTGAGACATGTTTTCACGTCAATACGAAAGCTGCTACCCAAACCGGCAAATTTTCAGATTGACAAAAAAAAATAATGGATTAATAATTAAAAGTTCGGAAGTGATTCAGCAGGAAAATGTTTTAAAAAAGACGTAATAGTTCACAACGGATTTTCGCGGAAATACACTGAATTATCGTAACTGTTCGGATTGTGAGGTTCACGGTGTGAACCTGAGTAGTTACACTTACTCATTGTTTTCAATTTTCAGTGAAACTCCGTGTCGTTCCGTGGTAAACTTTTACAAAAAGAGCTTAATTGAAGGGATAACTTACAATGGATTCACCAATTAAAAACGTGAGGATAGGAGTTGCTAATCGTGGTATACCTGCTCTTCGTATAGGAAGAACCATACAGGAAATGGGGGGAATTTATGTGGCCTTTGCTACAGAAGAAGATAAAACAGCCCCGCATGTTACCAAAGCAGATAAGGCATACACTATTCGAACCGAAGGTGGATATCTGGATATAAAAGAAATCGTACGTATTGCAAAACAGCATAATATAAAGGCTCTTCATCCTGGGTGGGGTTTTGCAGCAGAAAACAACCGATTCCCCTCTCTTTGTAAAGACAATGGAATTATTTTTATTGGTCCCTCTGAAGACCCTATGAAAAAACTGGGGAACAAAGTTAAGGCCCGTGAAATTGCAAAGTCAGTTGATGTCCCTGTTATTCCCGGCTCAGATGATGCGGTAACTCTTGATGAAGCAAAAAATACAGCCAAAGAAATAGGCTATCCGGTCATGATAAAAAGTGAAGGAGGCGGCGGTGGCAGAGGTATTGTAATAATTAATTCTCAGGAGGAACTTGAACACAACTTTGACAAGGCTTCAGCTATTGCAGAGGTCAGTTTCGGCAATCCTAATTTATATATTGAAAAGTTTCTAACTTCTGTCAGGCATTTGGAAATACAAGCCATATGCGACCCCTTCGGCAATTCAGTTGTGCTTGACGAGCGTGACTGCTCTGCACAGAGGAAGAATCAAAAATTGCTGGAGATAACTCCTTCACCGTGGAAAAAGCTGACTCCTGATTTAAGAAAAGCTTTAAAAGATGCAACTTTAAGAATAATATCGGCTGCTGGTTATAATTCTATCGGCACCTTTGAGTTCCTGGTAGATGAAAACCTGAATTACTATTTCATTGAAGCTAATACCAGGCTTCAGGTTGAACACGGCATCACAGAACTTCTATATGGTATAGATCTGGTAGAAGAAATGATAAGAGTCTCCTTTGGCGAAAAATTGCGGTTAAATCAGAAACACCTGAAACCAAGGGGATTCGCAATGCAGTGTCGTATAAATTTTGAAGACCCAAAGGTCAATTTTCAACCCAATGCAGGTGAAATTACAAGATATCTCTCTCCCGGCGGCGAGGGCGTAAGGCTTGATTCATGTATTTTCAGCGGATATGAATTCCCAAAGGTTTATGATTCTCTTGGAAGCCTTCTCATGACACATGGCGCAACATGGGAAAAGACCCTGTCAATCATGAAAAGAGCTCTTTCCGAGTACTTTATAGATGGTTTAAAAACAACAATTCCTTTTCACAAAAAAGTTATCTCTCATCCCAATTTCATTGATGGTGAAGTTGATACTAAATTTATCGATAATACTCCTGAACTCATGGTTTACAGGGAAGCTGTACCTGAAGAGATAAGGCTTTCATATCTAATGGCTGAAATTACAGCAAAAGGATATAATCCTTATTTAGGCCTTGGAAAATATCGAAAATTCGGCGATACCAACGTCGGGCCAATGGCAGTTGATGTTTCTTCTGTTTCAAAAAAAGCTGCTAACGACCGTTCATATTCTCCACCTTTTGGTCCAAATGATCACAGGGATAAGGTCCTTGATACACTTCGAAACTCAGAATACGTTGAGTTCTGCAATACTACTCCCAGAGATATCACACAGTCGGAAACAGGAAATCGATTCCGGCTTTATTCTGACCGTTTGATAGGCCCGCTTATTGACAGATGCGGATATGTATCTATTGAAAACGGTGGTGGTGCACATTACCATGTGGGAATGCTTGGGTGTATGACAGATCCCTGGGAAGAAGCTGAAGACTGGAATAATTTTGCACCAAATACACAGAAGCTTATTTTGATACGCTCAACAAATATCCTTGGCTATGCTCCGCAATGCCGGGAAATTATGCAGCGTACAGGCGAACTGATAAATAAGCACTACCATGTAATACGCTGTTTTGACTTTCTTAATCATATCGAAAATATGGTACCATTCGCAGAAATCGCTTTAAAAGCTGAAAATCGTATTTTCGAACCGGCTATAAGTCTCAGTTGGGCAGAAGGTTTTGATGTACCTCATTATCTTGGTGTGCTTGACGATATACTATCAATGACAGGGCGTATTCTTGAATGCAGTAAGGATGAAGCATCCAAAAAAATAATTTTTTGTCTTAAAGATATGGCAGGAGTATGTCCCCCAAGGTTTATAAAAAGTCTTGTATCTGAAATACTTGATAAATATCCTGACCTGATTGTTCAATATCACCGTCATGCCACAGACGGTCTTGCCGTACCTGCTCTTGGCGCTGCGGCTCAGGCAGGAGCAAAAATTCTGGATGTCGCAGATGGCCCAAGTGTAAGATTTTACGGCCAGACGGCTGTTATGCCTGTTTTAGCTTATATCGAAGGTGAACTCGGCTTAAAAACCCGTCTTGATAAAGAAAGAATAAGGGAAACAGCATTTGTATTAAAACAGATTATGCCTGTTTATGATCATTACTGCAGGCCGACATTTCTTGGCATAGATCACGATGTAACACGTCACGGGCTGCCGGGCGG
>JAUWQK010000227.1 GCA_030611115.1 Deltaproteobacteria bacterium | reverse complement strand
TATTGATTTGGGCTGCCCATTGATAGTCCTGGGTGAGTACGGGTTCTGGGTTTATCAGCAGAACCATTTTATGGTGGTTGTCGGGGACACCCAAAAGGGAGTCCTTGTAAATTCAGGAAGAGATCAACTCAAGTTCATACCTTTCAAAGTTTTTTTGAAGTCATGGAAAAGAACAAATTTCTGGACGATGCTGATAATGCCCAAACAATGAGCTGCATGTCATATCTAAAGTTCCGGCTACGCCATATCTTGCTGTTTAGCTGTTGCTTGCTGCTGTTTGCTTCCGGCTGTGCCCTTCCAAGAATTATCGTGCTCGAAGATCCCCTGACATCTGAGGAACACTTAGAACTCGGGGTGGCCTATGAGAAAAAAGGTGAGTTTGACAGTGCAATAAAACAATATAGATTGGCAGCCAGGAAACTTCCTGTCGCCTGTCTTTATCTTGGCAATGCACATTTTCAGAAAAATGAATTGCATGAGGCAGAAGAATTTTACAAAGAGGCGATCAAAAGGGACGCTCACAATGCTGATGCCTATAATAATCTGGCATGGCTTTACTTTGTGAAGGGCAACAATCTCGATGAAGCGGAAAGGCTTGCCAAAAAGGCTCTTGAACTCAATCCTTTGAAAAAGAACATTTACGGCGATACGCTGGAGAAAATAAAAGGAATCAAAAAGCCTTGAAACAGGCTTTGGAATAAATGAATTTTGTGCAGTTATTATACTACATACACCCCAAAGCTCGTTATTTATGGACAGTTATGGCTCTGCTTAGTGCTGCTTTGTGTAGTTCGCCGGCTAAGTGAACAGGACTTTTTCCATAGATCGGATCCCATCCTGAAGGGTCTGCTTTGCAAAAAAACTGTGTTTCCAGGCCTATGTGTTCAACAGCATCTTGCAAAGATAGATTTAAAACACGTTCCGATGCCTTCCATGTAGCACCGCATGGAGCGCCCCGAAGTATCTTGATGTTTGTAATCTTTCCATTGGCTGTTTTAACGGAGAATTCCGGCAAGCCGAATCTTTCTCCATAAAGGCCAAGGCAGACCTGCCTTGATAAACTGCATCATGTGGGAGGCGTAAGCACGCCTTTAATATGCGATTTTTTACCTGTTGCGACTACAGGAATCTTTTTCTTTACGCACATAACTGCAAGATCATGTGAAAGGTCGGGATGTGTAAGATAATCTAATACCAGGTCAGCTTTGATGTCAGGGGGCAGATATTTTATTGAATCGTCGATTACAATGGGTAGAGATTTGTCGATTGATATTATTTTCAGGTCAAAGAGGTTCTCTCCATATCTTATGATTCCCTGTATCTTGCTTTCTCCACTGCCGTTTTGCTGAAAGACCAGGATTCTTTGGATGTATTTTCTGAGGTTGTTTTGTGATGTCATTAATCGTTCAAAGTTTTTGTAATGAGGAATATTTATTCAAATATGGATTAAAGAATAGAGTAACTATTATGTTGTGTCAACAGGGTTTATATTTGAAAAAACTTGACACAAATTTAAATTAAAAATACAAGAAGCTTTCTTAAAAGTGTTAAACTTGGAAATGCAAAATGAAATTATCGGCACCTGATTATATTTTAGCGATAAAGCCTTATTCTCCTGGCAAACCCCTTGAGGAGCTTGAGAGAGAATATGGTATCAGCGATTCTATCAAGCTTGCATCTAATGAAAATCCATTGGGGCCGTCTCCCTTGGCTGTAAAAGCTATCCAGGATGCGATAGGAAAGCTGAACCGTTATCCAGATGGAAGCGGGCATGATCTGGTAAGCAATATTGCTGAAAAGCTTGGCGTTGCAACTGGAAACATTGTTTTAGGAAACGGTTCTGATGAGATTATCGGTATGATTACACGTGCCTTGCTGTGTCCGGGCGATGAGGCAATAATGCCTTATCCTTCATTTCTTATGTACAATATAATGGTATGCTGTGCCGGAGCAACACCAGTACAGGTTCCATTAAAGTCACTTTGTGTTGACCTGGATGGAATCAGAGACAAAATTTCATCCAGAACGCGCATGATTTTTATATGCAATCCTAATAATCCTACTGGAACCGTTGTATCAAAAAAAGATTTTAAAGACTTTCTTCAAAGCATTCCTGATGGTGTTTTACTAATAGTAGATGAAGCTTATGTTGAATTTGTACGGGATAAAAACTGCGCTAAAAGTATTGATTACCTTGATTCCGGTATTGCATTGGTTACACTTAGAACATTTTCAAAAGCTTATGGCCTGGCTGGTCTCAGAATAGGCTACGGTATTATGCCGCAGGAAATAGCGAGCCTGCTGAACAGAGTCAGGCAGCCTTTTAACGCAAATTCATTGGCACAGGTTGGCGCCGTTGCTGCGCTTAAAGACAAAGCTTTTCTGGAAAAAACCGTATCTCTTGTTCATGAAGAGCTTGATTTTTTATATGAATCCCTTGACAGGATGAATATTAAATATTTTCCGACACAGGCAAACTTTTTTTTAATAGACGTTGAAAAAAATGCTGATGAGGTTTTTGAAAAAATGCTCAGGCAGGGCGTTATTGTTCGTTCAATGACATCATATGGATATCCTGACTATATAAGGATAAATGTCGGTCTCCATGAAGAAAATGTCCGTTTTTTAAATGCTCTTGAAAAAATAATTTAATAGTATAGGAATTTCCATTTTATGCCTAATGAATTCGGTATCATAGGATATAGGTGAATTTTTTTGAACGTCGAACATCGAACATCCAACGTCGAACATCGAATGA
>JAUWQK010000213.1 GCA_030611115.1 Deltaproteobacteria bacterium | reverse complement strand
GTGCCGAAGATAAATCGTTTATTGCCGAAGTTCCTGAATTGCCTGGATGCATGGCAGATGGAAAAACGTATCAAAAAGCCCTTTCAAATGCTGAAATTATTATAAATGAGTGGATTGAAACTGCAAAAGAGCTGGGGCGTGAAATTCCGCGAGCTAAAGGGCGATTAATGTTTGCATAACCTTTAAGGATTGAGACGACTTGAGTGCTCAATGGTGACAAAGCTTGAATTGTAGCGGTGCCTTATTCACAATTCAAGCTTTGACACTCAGTACCTCTTAATTTATGGAATAAAATGAAACAGAAAATCAAAAACATGATTTATAATGCGTCTAAGGATGCATATGATAATGGCGATTTGCCATCGTCGGATTTTCCGGAGATTGAAGTTGAAGAGCCTAATGCCGGGTCTCACGGTGATTTTTCGACGAACATTTCAATGGTTATGGCATCAATCCAGAAGATGCCGCCCCGAAAAATTGCCGAGGCAATTATAAAAAATATAAACGACCCGGATGAAATACTTGATAAAACTGAAATTGCAGGGCCGGGGTTTATTAACTTTTTCTTAAATAAACATTCCTGGCATCCTGTTTTACAAAAGGTTCATGAACAGGATGCACTTTACGGCGCTTCAGATATTGGTAAAGGGAAGAAAATCCAGGTGGAATTCGTAAGCGCAAATCCTACAGGTCCGCTGCATGTTGGACATGGCAGAGGGGCTGCTGTTGGAGATAGCGTGGCAAACATCCTTTTGTTCTGCGGTTATAATGTTGAAAAAGAATACTATATTAATGACTCCGGAAGGCAGATAAATACACTTGGCCGCTCTGTTTTCCTGCGATATAAGGAACTGTTTGAAGCAGATGTTCAATTCCCTGAAGACTGTTACCAGGGCGACTATGTTCGTGATTTAGCGGGAAAAGCAAGGGACGATAATGGGGATAAACTTTTTTCACAAGGCGAAGAGGACGCTATCTCTTATTGCGCTCGTTTTGCAGCGGAAAATATTCTTTCTGAGATAAAGGAAGATTTAGAGTCTTTCGGGGTAGTATTTGACAGATGGTTCAGCGAACAGAGCCTCTTTGATTCCGGCAAGGTGGATAGAGTAATAAGTGATTTCCGCAAACAAAATATTATATTTGAGGATGATGGGGCGCTATGGTTTAGAACCAAAGATTTTGGAGATGAAAAAAATCGTGTTGTTGTTCGCAGTAACGGCCTGACAACGTATTTTGCTTCTGATATAGCATATCATCAAGATAAGTTTGATAGAGGTTTTGAAAGAGTTATTGATGTATGGGGAGCTGATCACCACGGATATATTCCCAGGGTGTCAGCCGCAATTGAGGCTTCAGGCCACACCAGAGACAAGTTTAATGTTATTCTGATTCAACTTGTCAATCTGCTGCGCGATGGAGAGCCTGTTGCAATGTCAACCAGATCCGGTGAGTTTGTTACCCTCAGAGACGTAATCAGTGAAGTCGGCAGTGATGCGGCAAGATTTATTTTTTTAACGCGTCATTATGAGAGCGCACTTGATTTTGATCTGGAACTTGCCAAAAAGAAGACAAATGATAATCCTGTGTATTACGTTCAATACGTGCATGCCAGGATATCAAGTATTGTCCGGAAGGCACGGGAAAGAGGAATAAGTGAGATAGTCCGGAATGATGCTGCAATATCCAGACTTAATGAACCTGAGGAAATACAATTAATTAAGATTATGGCGCGTTACCCCGAAATAATAAGGTGCAGTGCGGAGTATATGGAACCCCACCGGATCACGTATTATCTGATGAATCTTGCATCAGCTTTTCACGCCTATTATAATAAACACAGAGTGCTTACAGATGAGGCTGAATTGACCATTGGACGACTTTATCTCGTAATTGCAGTTAAAAAGATAATCCGAAACGGTTTATCACTGCTCGGCGTGTCCGCTCCTGAAAAAATGTAATTGTAACAACTCTGGTTCACGGTTCCACGGTTCACGGTTCAAGGTTAAAGAGCAAAGTGGCCAACCGTGAACCGTGAACCGTGAACCAGACAACCTGAGTAGTAATGAAGAATAAAAAAGATAAAAAAAAGCCTTCTCTTCAGTTTGTTCCTAAAGAGCCTTCGGTCTGGATTTTTTTGATTGTTTTTGTTTCTGCATGGATGTTTGTTTTAGGTGTTCTCGTTGGGAGGGATACGGTTCCTGTAAAATTTGATATTGAGAAACTTCAGAAAGAACTGGTTGCTTTAAAAGAAGCGGTTATCAAGAAAGAGCAAAAACGGTTTAAAATTGATTCAGATGGGGTTAAAAATAAAACAGATTTCGGCTTTTACGAGGCGCTGAAGGAGAACCAAAAAAATAAGAATAATGGAGCTGGTATATATAAAAAACAAGAAACAAAACATCTGTCTAAAAATGAGCCAGTAAAAGTTAAGAAAAGGGTAATTTCCGGCAAATCTAAAATAATAAATAAAGACAAGCAAAAGAACTTAACAGAAACTGATAAAAAACTTACAATCCAGGTTGCATCTTTAAAGGATTCAAAAGATGCTGATGAAATGGTGGCAAAGCTGAAAAAAAAAGGATACCCTGCTTACAGGATTTCAAGCAATATTCCTGAGAAAGGTATCTGGCACAGAGTAAGGATAGGTTATTTCAAAGATAAGGCTGAGGCAGGCAGCACTCTTAATAAGTTAAAAAAGGAAAAATATGGTCCGATCCTTGTGAATAGATAGGGATCGGGGATCACAGGATTGAATATTGACTATTGAAAATTGAAGATTGAAGGAATTCTGTCAATTTTTTAAAAAGAAACAGAGCGAAGCGATTCCACAAATATTCACTTTTCACTTTTCACTTTTGTTTATTGGGAGAAATTAATGAAAATTACTAAAGAAGAAATAGTTCATGTTGCGAATCTTGCCAGGCTTGATCTGGATGAAGAGTCCATCGGCAAGTTTGCCGGACAAATAGATAATATACTGGAATACGTTGATATGCTCAATCGTG
>JAUWQK010000258.1 GCA_030611115.1 Deltaproteobacteria bacterium | reverse complement strand
TTCTTAAAATAACTAATTCAACGACTGTGAGCAGAGAAAATAATATTACAATAACAAACAGAATCAGTAATAAAAACATTTTATCCTCC
Source organism: Deltaproteobacteria bacterium (assembly GCA_030611115.1). The sequence goes on along the minus strand of JAUWQK010000258.1, from coordinate 2,099 downwards.
CTTGTTTTTATTATTGGTTCAACCAGATAACATATTTATTGGGTTGTTTTCTCGATAAGTCATAAAAATCGAACTTAGCGAGAATTTCAACTAAGGTATTTTATTTTTTCGTGACTCCAATAGGATCTCCAGCGTTGGATTATATAAAAGCAGTCAAAAAATAATCAAAACTTTTTATATGACCTGTTTGTTCATATCTTTCTTTGACTCTTTCAAAATATTTAGGATTTAATAAAGCTTTGGTAACGTTCAAAAGTGTGGGCATAAAATAAATCTTGCAAAATAATCACGGTCTCCTTCATAGTTTATATTGGCAAATATAAACACTATTGAAGGGAGACCGTGATGGAACAACAAATTCATATTACACTTTGGTTTAATCTTGCAACAGGAAAAGCCAATTTAAACGAGATTGTATATCGCTTGCAGGAACTTAAGAATCCCTTAATGCTGCGTGTTTTGGAAAAGTTCCTACAAAACTATGATGATCTGATTGTAGAGCGTTTAAGCCATCAAGGAGGCGTAATTTCCCCTGGCAAAAGACGTAAAGGTCTTGGACGTCATATCAGAAAGGGCGATCCTAATGGCCGATATTGTCATGGTCGAAGGGTTCAAAAACGTGGCTACCGCAGCCATCCAAGACGGTTTTCAACAGTTTTCGGCAAGCTGGATCTGCCTATCCGTGTGGCAGAATGTTGTACCTGTGGCGCCCGGTACTCGCCACTGTTGAGTGCTTTAAAAGTTTCTCCATACGTTCGTAAAGAGGCCAATTTGGAACACCAAGTCATCGAAGCGGTCATTGACACCAATTACCGCCGGTTAATTGAGGGACATTCAATTGATATCTCCCTTGGCGGTGTTCACAATATTGTGGTCGGTAGCGATATCGACAAACAGGATGAAGTACCCATTGATCTTGATAATTTTTCGGCAATCATTGCGGACGGAACAGGTTTTAAACAGCAAAAGGGTAAAAAGGGTGAACTTCGGGCTGTAATCGGCGTTACTACCGACGGGAAGGTGGAACCATTGGGTACTTTTGCCAACACAAAATGGGATCGAATCGAGCGCATTATCAAAGAACGAATAAAACATACAAAAGCTTCCGGCATTCCATTTATATATGATGGGGAGCCGGGTCTTGATAACTTCCTATCGGAAGTAACCGAAACTCAACGTTGCACCTGGCATGGCCCTCGCGGACTATACCATAGTCTTTGGGAAGATGGTCTCAAGAAAAAAGACAGCCAGCCGCAAATTGATAAACTTAAGCATCTCATCGGCATAGAACTTCCACAGACAGACTATGAACTTTTAAAAAAAGAAGATAAACAAACGGTCCAAAAGCAATATGAATCAAGCAAAGCAGAGATCAAGAACCTGATAAATATTTTTAAAGAAAAAGGATACCATCACGGTGCCGCTTATTTGGAGAATCTCACACAGCGTCTTTTTACCCATGTTGAAATATGGCTAAGAACCGGAGTGATCGCACCAAAAACGACCTCGCTTTTAGAACGGATATTTCGAGAAATCGGCCGCAGAATAAAGCGCATTGCCTGGGGCTGGTCTGATTCTGCGGTGTCGAAATTATCGAAAATGATCATTCTAAAAAAATACTCGAAGGAAAAATGGCAACAATACTGGAAACAGAAACTTGGCATAGAGGACAATTTCAGCATTCGAATTTCTCGGGTTGAAATCTGCCCATGCCCACACTTTTGAACGTTACCAAAAAATTAGGATGGCGCAACCGGGTTTACTTTCCAAAACGCTGTTCGCCACTGAAAATATATAGGCCGCCTTCTCTGGCCAGGCATGCAAGGGTTAGATTCAATTGTGATGCGAGCTCAACAGCAAGTGAAGTGGGGCGAGAGATAGAGAAAATAATCGAAATTTTCGCCCTTGCAGCCTTTTGTATCAGATCATAACTTGTGCGGGAAGAAAGGAGTAAAACAGCGGCCTTTTCCAGCTTGTTGTCAAGAAAGAGCCTGCCGATTGCCTTGTCAACAGCATTGTGGCGGCCCACATCCTCAGCAGAGGATAAAATTTCAAACTCTAAGCTGCAAAGAGCAGCTCCATGGGTCGCAAGGGTTTTA
>JAUWQK010000209.1 GCA_030611115.1 Deltaproteobacteria bacterium | reverse complement strand
GCCAGGCGCTTAATAATATCTTTCAATTTGTCGACATCTTTGTGGCGTTTGATTATTCGATTAACGTCTCTTTTGAACTGTGTATCGCGTCTGATTGATCTCATTATGATTTATATCCCGAGATCATCAAAAAGCTTTTGAGGTGTGGAAAATGCCTTCCCCTTGCCTTGTCTGGAATTCTCAATAGCCCTCATGGTTTTTTCATTGGGAACGTGGAGCTCAAAAGGCAACCCACGTTGGGCAATAACCTGCCTGTAAAACAATTCAAATGATGTTGAGATTGATAATCCCAGGCTCTTGAGTATCTTTTCAGCCTCTTTCTTGACTTCGGGCTCTATCAATGCTCTGGCGCTGGCTGTTTTCCTTGATCCCATGTTGCCCTCCTTTGTTGATATCATATAGCATATTATATGCTATGATATTCGTAAGTCAAGCCCAAGCAAAAGGCATAATGTCATTTTAATACGGTCATCTTTTGCGACATTGCATAGATGACAGGACAGTAGCTTAACACAAGGGAGCGGACTATTGTTTTTAATTCCTCAATTCCTGAATCCCTAAATTCCCAAATTCAATATCCGATAAAATTCTATTTTGTGCTCATACTAAACGAACCATCCCAGTCTTCTGGAGGGGGAGTAATTTTATATTCATCACACCTGAGAAGCATGGTTTTGCTTGGACCGTCGTCAGGTGTCAGCGCCAACGCTGCTTTAAAAAAACTTCCGGCTTTTTCCCAATCCTGATTTCTGTATGCATAAAGGCCAGTAGTATAATTTTCTATTGTCCTGTTAATACGTTCATCAACATCTTCCGCATAACCTAAAAGCTGATAAATTGTTACCGGCTTTTTTTTCCCCACAACATTTATCGAATCAATTTCCCTTGCCATTATTTTATTGCCGGATTCCCTGTAAGTCGTTTCGCTAATCAACGTGTAAATTCCATAAATTTTGTTAACTCCTTCCAGCCTTGCCGCAACATTAACCGTATCTCCCATCATGGTATAGTCCATGCGATTTTTTGAGCCCATATTCCCCACAACGGCAGGACCCGTACAAAGACCGATTCGCATCTTGAGTTCGGGTTTATTTGATTCTTTCCATTTTGTGCGTAATTCAGCCAGTCTTTTCTGCATTTCGATACAGGATTTGCAGGCCACTTCGGCTTGATTGTCAAGATCATTGGGAGCTCCAAAAAAGGCAATGATAGCATCATCTTCAAACTTGTCCACAGTTCCTTTGTTGTTTAAAATTATATCAGTCATTTCAGTTAAGAATTCGTTTAATAACTCGACCAGTTCATGGGGTGTAAGTGATTCCGAAATACTTGTAAATCCCTGAATGTCTGAAAAAAACGCAGTAATTACACGCTGCTCCCCTCCTAAAACAAGTTTTTCAGGGGAGTCTATTATTTGCTTAACAACTGAAGGGGCAAGATAGGTTGAAAAAGCATTTTTGACAAAGCGTTTCTGTTTTGCCTCAACAAGATATTTGTACGCAGTAATACTGACATATACCAAAACCATAACTAACAGCGGATAAACAAGATTTAGTATATAACCTTTTTCTGAAAACATATATTGGCATAATAATATATAACCTGTGAACAGGGTCATGGCAGACAAAGCCCCGGTTATTACCCCTGTTCGTGGAAGCGCAATTGCTATCAGCAGGCCGGCAACAATAATAGCCGTTATATCAAATAATGGGGCCCATGCAGGATAAAACAGAAAATCATTTGACAGAATAGAGTCAACAAAATTTGCATGGATTTCCAGACCCGGAAAGATGTTTTCAAAAGGAGTTACACGCAGATCATATATGCCTGCGGCTGTTGCTCCCACTAATACTATCTTGTCCTTAAGGGCATTTGGGGGGATATTATCTTTCAGTATGTCTGTAACAGGTATGTGAGGAAAGGTTTTCTCTGCTCCTCGATAATTGATAAGAACTCGCCCAAGTGCATCTGCAGGTATGGATAGCTCGCCTAATTGCAACTTCTCTACACCATATTCGGCTATTTTAAATGAAAGGGGTTCATTCAGATAGGCGCTGGCGGTGATTAAAGATAAAGGAGCATATAGTTTATTATTAAATTTTAACACCGCAGGCATCCACCGCACAACACCGTCCGGATCCGGTATCATATTGAAATAACCGGAGTAATTGGTTGCTTCTGAGATTGCCTTAATGTTGGATTGAGGCATATTTACTTCTATTAATGGGGCATTATAAGCATCACCGGATGAATAACGGACAAATTTATACTTGGAACCACGGATATTTTTCTGATGAATAGGCATATCTTTTTCCTCAAAATGTCCGGATTCTTCCGGGTTCATATGAAAAAAATATCCAAGCACCACTCTTGCCTTAGAGCCTAAAATTGCATCGGCCAGTAATTTGTCATTGTCGGATTTTGATTTTAGATTTTCCAGATATTGTTCAAACCTCTTGTTATGAATATCAATATGTTTAGCTTCACTTTGTATGCTGTTTATTACCTGAACAATTCTTTTTGCATCAGGTTTAAAAAATCCTATATCAAATGCAATTACCCTGGCTCCTTTTTCGGAAAGTTTATTTACAAGATCAGCTATTTTTGATCTTGGCCATATCCATTTTCCCTCTTTGGCAATACTTTTTTCGTCTATTACAGCCAAAACAATATTTGAACCTGGTTCAATGCTTCCTCTGGATTTGAATCTTAAATCTATTGTCTTTAATTCCATTATATCTAAAAATGGAATCTCTTCAACATATGCAAATACGCCTGATAAAATAGCAAGAAATGCAATGAACACAGGATATAGCTTTGATATTTTTTTCATAAAAAAACCTTCACCCAAAATGCTCCCATTTGCCTGATAACTAAGTTAGTACCTGTCCGAAAAGTATTTTTTTTAAATGCCGGCAATAGTTTCAGCTTATTTGCCGATGTGAAAATTTGTGAAAAAGCTATTAGCTATTAGCTGAATGTGTTATCTGTTTGATTTTTTAAGCTAAAGGCTAATTGCTAAAAGCTAACTGCTAAAAAGCTTCGATAAAAGCTTCTCCTTAATTCTGCTTCGGGAGGGGGGGTAAATTCTCG
>JAUWQK010000036.1 GCA_030611115.1 Deltaproteobacteria bacterium | reverse complement strand
CATTATAAGCTCACTATAATATTCAGCCTCTTTTTTCTGTTTCCTGTAATGGGATTTGTTATATTTGGAATCAAATATAACTTAATGAATGACCAATATGTTTTGCTGTTTTTTCTGGGCGTTCTTATTTTTTCATTGTTGGGATATACCATGCTAAGGAAATTATTTGAAGATATAGTGGGTATATCCAGGGATATTTCTCGGAAAAACGTTGAACAATTTGGAGGAGATTTACAGACGGACACGGATGAAATACACAGCCTTGTCCAATCTTTTAGCGCAATCGAGAACCAATTCAGCAAAACTTTTCAGCAGCTTCAAAAAAAGTCTTCTGAAATATCAATACTAAAGGAACTTTCCGAGCTTTGCTATGTTACTTTTGATCCAAATGAAATTCTTTATGTCACTCTGGAGCGTTCCCTGACATTGACTGATTCAGACGTAGGTTCTGTTATGATTCTGGATCGTAACCGCGATTCGTTTGTTGTAAAGGCGACTATTGGAGCCGGGGAATATATCAAGATAGATAACAGGGTGGATTTTAAAACAAGCATCGCCAAGTATGCTGTAATCAATAAATCGCCTATTGTGGTTGAAGACATTGAAAAGGATACCCGGTTCGGAAGGGCAAACCGTCCTCGCTATGCCTCAAAATCCTTTATTTGTATGCCTATCAAGACCAGCAAAAACATTATTGGAGTGCTTACCATTTCGCGAAAAAATGATGATAAAATTTATTCACATAACGAAGTGGAGGTTCTAACGCCTCTTTTGAGTAACGCTGCTTTCACATATGAGAACCTCCGTCTTTTAAAGGATAATGAAAAGAGAGAACTCGTCCTGAAGACAGTTGAGAAAATTTTCAAGATAATAAACTCAAGTTTCAGAGACATCGAACTTTTACATGCTGTTTTAAATGAAATTCATGCCGTAGTTCCTTTTAATCTTGCCATGGTTATGACCTTGGTTGAAAACGGTTCTGATTATATTACGATTTTTGAGTTGCTGGCCAATGAGCAGACAAGCATTTCAAGGGGTACTCAATATTCCATTGAGCAGGGCGATATAATTGACAAGGTGCTTAAACAGGAATCCATTCTGATTGTGGATGATACTGACGTACTTACCAGCGAGTGTGCAAAGGAATTATTTGTAAACCAGGGAAGCAAATCATGCTGTCTTGCCCCCATGAAGATGAGAGGGGTCGTTAAGGGGATATTTGTGCTATCTTCAAGTCATGCAAAAGACTTTTATGATTCTCAGGAGCTGATTGAATGGGTGGCAGGCGTGCTTTCTATTTCCATAGAACGCAATATGCTGTCTGAATCCATTGCCAAACGCAACAAGGAGCTGGATTCAATAAAACAGATCGGAAGCGCCCTTGCTTCATCGACTTTTGATATGAACCAGGTCCTTAACTATACAATGGATATGATTCAAGTAATCATGAACGTGGAAGCAGGCTCCCTTTTTCTTGTAGATGGGAACGAGCTTGAGTTTGCTGTTGCATTTAATATCGAACTTGATTTTCTGAAAGATCTGAAAGACCTGCGGCTTAAAATGGGGCAGGGAATCGCCGGTTATGTAGCGGCACAGGGAGAATCCATTATTATAAATGATGCACAAAAGTCACCGCATTTCTACCCTGAGATAGATAAAGCTACAGGTTTTAAGACGTTATCAGCATTGTGTGTGCCGATGATTTCTCAGGGAAAGGTGATTGGGGTTCTTGAGGTACTCAATAAAATAAAAGGCGATTTTAGCCACAACGATGAAGACCTCCTGAAGTCAATAGCCTCATCGGTAAGTATTGCCATTGAAAATGCCCGTCTTTACAAGGAAACAGTTTCAATGGCCGAACATGAGCGCGGAATAAGGAGCATGTTTCAGAAATTTGTACCCAAGGAAATAGTTGATAAGATTGTCTATGGCACGGAAACAGGTGGGGAAATGCTTGAGGAGGTAAAGACTCTTACCCTGTTGAATATTGATATCAGGGAATTTTCAAGGATTTCAAGAGAAATCGGCCCTCAGAAAACGGTTCCTCTGCTTAATTATTTCTTTTCCGCTATGGGAGGCATAGTGTTCAAACATCACGGAATTGTTGATAAATATCTGGGTGATGGGCTGCTGGCGCTTTTTGGAGCACCTGTTTCAAGCATAATGGACGCGGATAATGCTGCGCGGGCGGCGCTTGAAATGAAGAACTTGGTTGCAACTGTAAATGAGTATTATGCCAGGGAATTTGGAGTTTCCGTAAGTATAGGTATAAGTGTTCATACGGGTGAAGTTGTTGTAGGCGGCTTTGGCTTTGAGATGAAAATGGATTATACGGTTATCGGTGATCCTGTAAATGATGTGTTTAAGCTTCAGGAGCTTACCAAATCCATCCCCAACGGTATTTTAATCAGTGAGAAAACCCGCCATTCCGCACGGTCACGCCTGGAACTGCGTGATGTTGATGCCAAACTCAGGGATATAAAAATATACGAACTGTTGGGCTATAACAACTCATAACATAATGCATAAAATAGTTATATTCTTGAAAGTTGTAATTATTTTTTTGATGTTTATCTCATTGACTTCGTTGTCGGTCGGGGCAAGGCAGGTAACCGACCAGTTGGGGCGCCAAGTTATCCTGTCTGATGATCCGCAACGTGTGGTTTCCCTGGCTCCGAGCATTACTGAGATAATTTTCGCTCTTGGACAGGAACACCGCCTGAAGGGGGCGACTCGTTTCAGCGACTTTCCTCCTGAGGCAAACAGTCTTCCCAAAGTTGGTTCTTACGTTCAACTTGATCTTGAAAGAATTGTAGCTTTAAAACCGGATCTGTGTATCGCGATAAAAGATGGAAATCCAAGGCAAACAGTTGTGCGCCTGGAGTCTTTGGAGGTTCCGGTTTATGTAGTTGATCCAAGGAATCTGGAAGCAGTGACGGAAACGATTATTGAAATAGGTGATTTGCTTAATGCCGCAGAAAATGCAGAAAACCTGGTCAATAACTTGCGTTTGCGTATTAACAGGGTAAAGTCAGCGGTAGAAAAAATTTCTCATCGTCCCTGTGTGTTTTTTCAGATTGGCATTTCACCTATAGTTTCTGTGGGAACAAATACATTTATACACGAGCTGATAGTTCTTGCAGGAGGTAATAATCTTACTAAAGGTCCCATACCCTATCCCAGGTTTAGCCGGGAACAGGTTCTATCTCTTGCTCCTGAGGTTTTCATTATAACCTCTATGGCAAGGGGCGAGGTGTTTGAGCGCGTAAAGATCGAGTGGAGCAGATGGTCTGAAATGCCTGCCATAAAAAACCGGCGTATTTTTCTCGTGGATTCCAATCTTTTTGACCGTCCCACTCCCCGCCTGGTGGATGGTCTTGAAGTGCTTGGGCGGCTGATTCATCCCGAGCTACTTGAGGAATAGCAGTGATTTCTGATAAACCGTTTCTTTTGAAACGTCTTTTTGCAGTTTCTTTCCTGTTGATACTTCTCCTTATTGTAACAATGCTTCTGGGAATTTCAATTGGTTCAACCGGAAACGAGTTAAAGACTATTTTTCATTTGTTGTCAGGGGAAAGAGCTGTAGATCCAATGAGAGAAGTCATAATCTGGAAAATCCGATTTCCCCGCGTGATTCTGGCTGCTCTGGTTGGGGCTACTCTTTCCCTTGGGGGACTTGTCTTCCAGGTTTTACTCCGCAATCCTCTTGCCGAGCCATACATTCTGGGAGTTTCAGGGGGTTCGGCAGTAGGCGCCATAATCGGCATCCTGATGGGTTTGTCCCGCTTCCCCGGCGTTGGATTTACTGCATTTGCCGGAAGCGTTGCCACGCTCTTGCTTATTGTTCTGATGTCTTCGGGTCAATCAATTCTTAAAAAGGATTCACTCCTTTTATCAGGAGTGATGATAAATGCTTTTTGCTCAGCAATAATTATGTTTCTTATTTCCATGACTCAGGACGCAAGGCTTCACAATATTATTTTCTGGCTTATGGGCGATCTTTCCATGTCTGATACCAGACAGGTAGTAATACTTGCCGCAACACTTCTTCCCTGTTTTTTGCTTCTTTTTCTGCTTTCTCATTCTATGAATTTGCTTCTTATGGGGCAGGAAATGGCCCAGACAATGGGAGTAAATATAAAGTTGGTGACAATGACCCTCCTTGTTGTTACTTCATTTATGGTGAGCGCTACTGTAAGCCATTGCGGCCTTCTGGGGTTTGTCGGGCTGGTCATACCCCATGGTCTTCGTCTTGTCCTGGGGCCTGATCATCGTGTGCTTGTTCCTTCATGCGTGCTTGGCGGAGGAGCTTATATGATTTTATGTGATTTACTGGCAAGAGTTCTTCCAGGGCAAGGAGAGATTCCTGTGGGTGTAATCACCGCCATGATAGGAGCGCCTATTTTTATTTTTCTGTTAAAAAGATCCAGACAATAAATATGGCAGTTGATATAAAGAACATAAGTTATTATTACGGGGACAATCCTGTTTTAAAGAATCTTTCCTTTAGTGTTTGCGAGGGTGATTTTTTTATCATAATCGGCCCCAATGGGTCGGGCAAGACCACTTTGATGAATGCGGTTTCGGGAATCCTGAATTGTCAAGAGGGCAGGGTGGAGATTTTTGGTCGTTCCATACAAAGCTACAACCGGAAGGATTTGTCAAAGATAATTGCCTTTGTCCCGCAGATGTTTCCGGTTGATTTTCCTTTTAGTGTTACCGAGATGGTTCTTATGGGGCGTTCGCCCCATCTTGGAATATTTGGGCTGGAAAAGGAAGAGGATATTAAACTTGCAAAACAGGCTATGAATTTTACCGAAGTTAAGCATCTTGCGCATCGAAAGCTGAACCAGCTTAGCGGGGGAGAACGACAGCGGGTTTTTATAGCAAGAGCCATCTGCCAGGAACCGCAGATTATACTTCTGGATGAGCCTACTGCATCACTGGATCTTGCCCATCAGGTAAAAATAATGGATTTGATGGACAGGTTGAAGCGGGAAAAAGGAATTACCATTATTATGGTATCTCATGATTTGAATCTTGCTGCAATGTATGGAGACCGGCTGCTTTTGCTGAACAGGGGGCAGGCGGTCAGTCTTGGGCTGCCGCAGGAAGTGCTTACCTTGCACAGACTGGAGGCAACCTATGGATGCAGGTTGCTGGTTGATGAGAGTCCGCTGGGAAAATTTCCACGTATTACGCTGGTGCCCCAAAAGATTGAAAATTGAAAATTGAAAATTGAAGATTGTTGCAGGGATCAGGGGCAGGAAGGACTGAAAAAAATAAACGTCCAACATCGAACATCGAACGTTGAACATCGAATGATGAAATCGCTTTGCTCCGCCGGTTTATAAATTGACAGAATACCTTATTCAAAATTCGATGTTGGATGTTCGATGTTGGATGTTTATCTTTTAATCTGTTCGACGTTTATCTTTCAAAACAACCCAGTATGGCGGATTAGGACAGTACTGTGAAAGAAATAGTATTAGTAATCGGCGGATGCAGGAGCGGTAAGAGCAGATATGCTCTAAAACTGGCGAAACAGGTTTCAGGAGACAGAAGGCTTTTTATTGCGACTTGTGTTCCAAAAGATAAAGAAATGGAAATGCGTGTTGCACGCCACAAGGAAGAAAGAGGCAAGGGCTGGTCAACCATAGAAGTCCCAATCCGTCTGCCGGAAGCAATAATCGAGTACAGCCGGAAAAGTGATTTAATACTTGTAGATTGCCTGACACTCTGGATCAGCAATCTTATCCTGGATAATAATGACCTGGATATATCTGAAGCAGCTCTGCGTCTGACCAGGTCACTTAAAGACGCACAGTGCCCGGTTATCATGGTGTCAAATGAAGTTGGAACAGGCATAGTCCCGGAAAACAGGCTTGCCAGACTATTCAGGGATGCAGCAGGTATTGTTAACCAGAATGTCGCGGCATGTTCTGACAGGGTAATCTGGATGGTGGCCGGTATTCCCGTAACGATAAAAGAAAATGTATAAAAGGTAACGGTTTACGGTTGTCGGTTTACAGTTCACGGTTTTATGTTTTGATCAACCGGCAACCGTTAACTGCTAACTCTGAACGGTTAGTATAAAAGTAATTTATGAAAAAGCTGATTTCCGCAATACAATTTTTAACCATATTGCCTATTGGCAAGCCAAAAATATTTGACGCCAAAGGAATGATCCCGTTTTTTCCGTTGGTGGGTATTATTCTGGGACTGATGGTTGCAATTTTTGACAGCCTGGCTTTAATGCTGTGGCCAAAGCAGGTTGTTGCGGTTCTGGATGTTATATTTCTTGTTGTTTTAACCGGTTCATTTCACCTGGATGGTTTGGGTGATACTGCGGACGGTCTCTTTGGGCACAGACCTAAAGAAAAGGCGCTTGCCATCATGAAAGACAGCAGGATCGGAGTAATGGGGCTTGTTGCAATTGTCTGCGGATTGGCCATTAAATATGGCGGCATTATGGGGCTTGATGCTCACCGAAGTCTTCTGCTTATAATTATACCCGCCTATGCAAGGGCAGGTATGATTTTTGGAATAAAGTTTCTTGAATACGGAAGGCCTGAAGGCGGCACAGGCCATGCTTTTTTCGGAGAAACTCTGAAGCTTTCCGCTTTCTGGGGATTGCTTATTCCCTTATCTATTTCGATTTTTTTAGGATGGACAGGGTTGTGGCTCAACCTTGTTTTTGTCATTATAACTGCATCCATCTTGCTTTATTACAAAAGACGTATCGGATGTATTACAGGTGATATGATGGGGGCTATGACCGAGGTTTTAGAATCATCGTTGTTTTTAATGGTTTCAATAGGAGTCTGGCAATGATTGACGGTCACGGCGGAAAGCTGAACCGTAAACCGTAAACCGTTACTTATTATGTATCCAAGTCTTTTAAAATCATACAAGCACGCATATCCATTCAAGCTTTGCACCACATCATATATATATCCTGATCATATTATTCCAAATGTTAAAATGCTGGCCCCTTATCTTGATGAAATCGAGCTTTTATTATTTGAAGGCAATATTAACAGCCTGCCAACCAGTCAGGAAATCAATGAACTGGCACTATTGGCAGAACAGTTTGATTTGACATATAATGTTCATTTGCCCATAGACATATGGTTAACAGATATAGATCCCATTGCACGATCAAAGTCTGCAAATATAATCAAAAGAATATTTGACCTGACATATGTACTTGCGCCTTCAACCTATACCCTTCACCTTCCCTGTGGTAAAACCTCCTTTGATGGTGATGGCCTGAAAATTTGGCAGGATTTTGCGGCAGCCGGCATTGAAAAACTTATCGCCACAGGAATAAAAAGCCATGCGATTTCAATTGAAACTCTGGCGTATCCTTTTGAGTGGCTTGAAGAAATAATAAAAGCCTTTAAACTTTCAGTCTGTATTGATATCGGCCACCTTTTGGTCAATGGATTTGATGTTAAAAAAGTGTTCGATAAGCATTCAAGCAATACTTCAATAATTCATCTACATGGTGTTGAAAATAAACAAGATCATATTTTATTAAGCAAGCTGTCATTAGAGCAGGTGGACCAAATTATCGGGATATTAAAAAGATATTATGGGGTTGTGTCTCTGGAGGTTTTTTCCTTTGATAATTTAAATACTTCTTTAATATTTCTGGAAAAGTACTGGGAAAATCCAGATAGCTAAATCATGATAACAGGCTTCTGAATGCCGCACACTTACAGTTTTTCCAGAGGGCTGATCACCCTGCCTTCCAGGTTTTTCAATACATGTAAATATATCATAGTGGTTTGAACGTTTTTATGCCCCAACTGTTCCTGAACGGTTCGAATATCATAGCCATCCTGGAGAAGATGGGTGGCAAAGCTGTGTCTTAGTGTATGAATGGTGGCTTTTTTGGGAATACCTGACTTTTTTAAGGCCCTGCTCATGGAGTTCTGCAACGCGCGTGAGGTTATATGGTGCCTTCTTACTATCTTTTCCCGTGGATCAAGGCTTAAATTTTTTGATGGAAATACATACTGCCATGCCCACTCTTTTGAAGCATTGGGAAATTTTTTTGCTAATGCCATCGGCATATAAACAGAACCATTTCCAGCGGCCAGATCCAATTCATGAATTTTTTTTACTTCTAGAAGGTGGTTTTTCAATTGCTGATGCAGTGTTTCAGGCAAAGTTGTTACCCTGTCCTTGTTTCCTTTACCGGAACGGACAATTAGCGATTTGTTTTCAAAATCAAGATCTTTTACACGAAGTCTGATACATTCTGTTATGCTGAGACCACAACCATAAATCAGTTTTACATGAAGTAGATATTGTTCAGGATAATGCTTAAAAAGCTTCTTTATCTCTTTTCTGCTGAAAACAACCGGAATTCTACCACTTTTTTTTGCCCGAATGACATTGTCACTTACATCAAACTCTTTTTCAAGAACGTATCTGAATAAAAACAGTAAAGCATTAAATGCCTGGTTTTGGGTGGATGAACTTACGTTTCCTTCCACAGCCAGATGAACAAGGAATTTTTTCACATGAGAAGACTGAATAGTTCTCGGAGGAGCATTATTGCAGAATCCAACAAAACGCCTGATCCATGATCTGTAAGTTTTTTCCGTGCTATATGCAAGGTGTTGAAAACGAATTTCATTGATAAATTTTGAAAAAGCATCCTTCCATGTCGCAGGATTTTTTACAGGTTTACCGGAAGATTCATCCTTCGGGTTTTCAGTAAAATCAATAGTCAGGCGCATAAAGTCTTCCAGAAAAAATTTTATAGACCTGTAAGCCTGCCTGATCTGCCAGTCTTCTTTCCCCTCTGATTCCAGTTTATCAAGAAACGCTTTAATGTTATCATATTTAACCGCTTTCAAATTCTTTTGATAAAATGATAAGAATTTATTTACCCATACTTGATAAAATATGATATTTTTATTAGGTATATTTTTATCATTGATAAGAAATTCTTTAAAACTGTTTGAATTATTTTTTTTCATAAGATTTTTTCTGTCAAATAAATACTTATACGAATCAATTTTTTATAATTAGTTCATAATAACCACTTGATTAAATGTCAATTATTTATTAGGTTAAATATATAATAATTGTTATTCTAAAAAATAGTGAATGTTCACAGACTAATTGTTATGTGAATAAATTAAATTTTATGAGTACCAGAAAAACAAGAAAACAAATAGACTATTATCAATGTCAAATATGCGGTGACTACCACGGGAAAATATACCCTTCTAAAGTAACCGTTCAAGTTCAAGCTCATCATATTATCCCTTTAGTTGAAAAAGGGCCAACTGAAATAAATAACTTAATAACACTTTGTGAT
>JAUWQK010000115.1 GCA_030611115.1 Deltaproteobacteria bacterium | reverse complement strand
CCTTAATCCCCCTTCAAGGGGAGACTTTAAGGGAACGGCCCTTAAGGAAACGGCATTGTCTCTAACCGTGAACCGTAAACCTGAGTAGTTACTTTATATTTTGATCAACCGTGAACTGTTAACTGTTAACCTTGAACCTTTGCCATAGCTCTTTCGATTATCTTCTCGTACTCGTCACAGTACTCGGGTATTTTTTTCCGGACAAAAATTCCTCTTTCTATCAGATCAGGGTTTTTCTGTTTGGCTTTTGAACCAATGGGCGTGGTATTTTTTTTGAAATGCTCCAGCATATCAATTGCACTTCCCAACCTGTTTTTTCTTCCGAAATAAGTAGGGCACTGGGACATAATTTCCACCACTGAAAAACCTTTGTGAACTATTGCCTGGCCTAAAATATCCACCATTTGTTCAGCATGATATGTAGTTGTTCTGCCCACAAAAGAAGCTCCGGCAGATAGAGATAACTCAACAACGTCAAAAGCATGGTCTATATTTGAATATGGTGTTGTTGTACTCATCGTCCCATAACCGGACAAGGGAGAAAACTGGCCTCCTGTCATGCCGTAAACACGGTTGTTAATGACAATTGCAGTCATATCCATATTGCGACGGGCGGCATGTATAAAATGATTTCCGCCAATAGCCAGGGCATCACCATCACCCATGGGAACTATAAGCTTCAGTTCAGGACGGCTCATTTTTATTCCGGTCGCAAAAGCCAGGGCACGACCGTGAATGGTATGCATGGTGTGAAAATCAACATATCCTGAAATACGGGCTGAACATCCAATACCCGATACCAGGACAATTTCGCTTTTATCTAATCCGATTTTTTCTATGGTTCTGAGAAGTCCGTTAAGCACCATCCCATGTCCACAACCAGGGCACCAGATATGAGGAAAAAATCTTTCTCTTATGTAATCCCTGATCGCCATAATTACACGCCCTTTCCCTCAATAAGCCTCAGGATATTTCTAATATCCGTAGGAGTTATAAAAACTCCATCTATGCGGTTGGCCAAAAAGACCCTCTCCGGCCTGTCAACGCAGATCTTCACCGACTGAAGGATCTGCCCTGTGTTCATCTCCACAACAACCACATACTTGGCATCAGCACATTTCTCTTGAACAAGAGAATACGGAAAAGGCCACAATGTCTGAAGCTCCAGCAGACCAAGCTTTTCACCTCTCCTCCTCCGGTTTTCAACCACATGAAGTGCGGAACGGGCAGCAGAACCATAAGAAATAAGTATCGTCCTGGCATCTTCCAGGTAGTATTCCTTATATCTGGCAATTTTATCCGTATTGTTCTCTATTTTATCTACTAAATGCCGTACAAGGCCGTAAGCGATCTTAGGATTATCCGACGGAAAACCCCACATATCGTGAACCAGGCCCGTGACATTGTAACGATGAACCCCTCCGAAATCAGATATTGGAAGACGCCCGTCTTCTCTGGGAAGATAAGGATGAAAATCCACCCCTCTTTTTACAGATGTCCTAAGCCTTTCCACCAAAGGAATCTCTCCTTTTTTCGGAATAAAAATTCTTTCACGCATATGGCCGACAACTTCATCAAACAGAAGTATCACCGGCGTCCTGTATGTTTCGGCCATATTAAAAGCATCCACCGTTATTGCAAAAACATCCTGATGGTTTGAGGCTGTCATCACAATTATTGCGTGATCTCCATGGGTTCCCCACCTGGCCTGCATAACATCTCCCTGGCCCACATGTGTTGGAATGCCGGTAGAAGACCCGCCACGCTGAACATTTACGATTACGCAGGGAATTTCAGCCACAATCGCATATCCAAGAGCCTCCTGCATAAGAGAAAATCCAGGGCCGCTTGTAGCTGTCATGACTTTATGGCCCGTAAGTGATGCGCCGATAATTGCACACAAAGACGCTATTTCATCTTCCATCTGAAGAAACTTGCCCCCTATTTCAGGAAGTCTTTTGGCCATATGCTCTGTAATCTCAGTGGAAGGAGTAATGGGATAGCCCGCAAAAAAATCAAGGCCTGTATAAAGCGCAGCCTCCACACACACCTCGTTTCCCTGAATAAATTTTAAATTCTCGTTCATAATAAAACCTTAGTAGTGCCTGTCCGAAAAGTATTTTTTTAATGCTGGCAATGGTTTCAGCTTATTTACCGATGTGAAGATTTGTGAAAAAACTATTAGCCATTAGCTCTTAGCTGAATGTGTTATCTGTTTGATTTTTTAAGCTAAAGGCTAATTGCTAAAAGCTAACTGCTAAAAATCTTCGATTTGTGAATAGCATACAACTGACTATAATTTCAGGTGTTTTGAGTTTTCGTTCAGCCACTAATTATTTCTATCGCCAGATCAGGGCACCTGAATTCACATAGTTTACAGCAAATACAATCCTCGGGCCGCTTTGCAAAAGCCTTGTCACCATCATCAAGCTCAAGCACCTTTTTAGGACAAAAATGCACACATATACCACACCCTTTGCACCAGTCCCTGTTTATGACATGCTCTTTTAACTTTGGTTCTCCCATTCAAAGTTCCTCTCAATTAATGATGGCTTTGTAAAAAGTCCAACTTCGGCTCTGTGCTCCAGCTATAATATTTGTATATTATCTAAAGCGTTACATAGTATTAAAAGGATTGGCCACTGTTTTTTCTTTAGGCTCACTTGGGCGAGTTTCAGATATTCTTACATTTTATTATCAGTGAGCGAGTCTTGTAGCATGTAATTTACCTGGATTTATTGAAAAATTACGTATTTTAGCTGAATATTGACTTTACTAAAAAATGTCAAGGGAAAGGAGTTTAAACAAACCTCTTCATCATCTCATCTATTATTTCATCAACATTTCCCGGATTAATTCCAAGCTGAATGCATGCATCTTCAGCTTTTGCAGCCAACCCTGAATTCTCCATATCGCCAAGACCTGAAAAAAACCCAAGCCTTCTTCCAACCTGATACAGGCATTGCTTTTCAGGCGGCATTGCCAGAAAATCTTTCAGGATATTTGTCATGCGCTCTTTGTCCTGCGGCAGGGTGCCTTCAAGATCTTCAAAAAGATTCAGTATATGATCACTTTTGACAGCACTTGTCAGCCCGTCTAAATTTTCTAAGAACATCAGGATCTCTTTTACCACCATAACTTCCGTGCATTTTTGAAAACGACCCTCAATATAATCCTGAAAAAGTGGGATGCTGTTTGGAATGGCCAGGCTACGAAGCCTTATGAAATGTGGATTTATATGGTTTAATGCATCGGCCGTCTCTATTGCGTGAACATCTGAAAAATTTATTCCTCCAAGACTGGGCATAACATATTCTGAAAGCTCCATACCGGCTTTCTTTACTTTAAGGCCGGCTTTTATATGCGTCTCCTTTGTGACACCCTTTTTAACCATTTTAAGTACCTGATTTGAACCGGATTCAAGACCTATATGAATTCTGTTTAAACCTGCGTCCTTCATAGCCTTAAGGTCATCATCCTTTATCCTCGCAATAGTATGAGACCGCGCATAGGATGTTATCCTTTCGATCCTGGGAAAACGCATTTTAAGATGATTCAAAATATCTATCAGATCGGCAGGCTTTATTATAAGGCTGTTTGCATCCTGAATAAATACAGATCTCATGCCGTCGGAAAACCATTTAAATGCCGCAACAGCAGGCCTTAATTCATCAGGATCGGTCTTTTTTGCGATTTTTAAAATATCGGTACGGCTGATATAGTATGACTTTTCAGCCATGTTCTTCAGAATTTCCACATATCTATGAACCGAATCTATATCTTTTTTTACATGCTCAACCGGACGTACTGAAAAGCGCATACCCTTGTACACGGGACAAAAAGTGCAGCGGTTCCAGGGGCAGTTTCTGGTAACGCGCAAAAGAAGGCTTTGCGCCTCGCTTGGTGGTCGGATTGGGCCCTGCTCAAAGCAATAATATTTGTCTGTTTTTTTCATCTGGTTATGCAGCTTTGATGTGATAATCCTTCTCACTCCTGTGTGAGATAAAACAACAGTAACTACTCAGGTTGTCTGGTTCACGGTTCACGGTTCACGGTTAAACTGGTGGAAGAGAGGTTCGATTCCGATTTTATAGCTCTCTAACCCTGAACCTGAGTAGATGATAAACTTTTCGAGCCAATTCACGTGCCAGTTGCCATGCCCCTGCCCGCTCGCCGAGCTTGCGAGGCAGACGGGTCAATATCTTCAAACCGTTCAATCTTCATCGCTCTCTAACCTTGAACCTTGAACCATTGAACCGTGAACCTGAGCAGTTACCATTATTCTATCCTTTCTATTCTCACCGCACACACCTTAAACTCCGGAATCTTTGCCTTTGGATCAAGTGCAGTATTGGTAAGGATATTGGCTGGTGACTTCTTAAAGTGAAATGGCATAAAAAGTGTTCTTTCCGGCACATCATCTGTTATATGCACTTTCACTTTAACCGCCCCTCGTCTTGAAATCACACGAACAAGGTCACTGTTCTCTACTCCGAGGCCTTTCGCATCAGCAGGATTAGTCTCAATAATTCCCTCGGACATTTCCCTTGCAAGCGTTACAATTCTCATGCTCATACTGCCCGTATGCCAGTGCTGGTACATTCTGCCTGTAGTAAGATAAAAGGGATATTCGCTGTCAGGCAGTTCTGCAGGAGGTCGATAATCAATACATTCAAAATGCCCTTTCCCCCTTGCAAAAGAGCCCTTGTGCAAGAAAGGAGTCCCTGGATGTTCTCTTTGCGGGCAGGGCCAGAAAAGGCCCCAATTGTCTTCCAGCCTGTCGTAATATACTCCCCCGTAAAGAGGTGTCAGCATTGCAATCTCCTCCATGATTTCAACTGGAGATTCATATTCCATGGGATAATTCATTCGGGAGGACAGTTCACATATGATTCGCCAGTCAGGCTTGCTGGAACCGACAGGAGGAATCGCCTTGCGAACCCTCTGTATGCGGCGCTCAGTACTGGTAAATGTACCATCTTTTTCAGCAAATGATGCTGCCGGCAATACTACATGTGCACATTCCGCCGTTTCAGTCAGAAATATGTCTGATACCACCAGGAATTCCATACCGCTCAAAACTTTTCTGATTTTGTTAATATCGGGATGGCTCATGGCCGGATTTTCTCCCATGACAAACATGCCATGGATTCTCTTCCCATCAAGCATCTCAATACTGGTCAGCCCAGTTGACGTCGGAAGCTCCGTCTTCCACAAATTTTTAAATTTCTTTCTAATATCTTCGTCAGT
>JAUWQK010000245.1 GCA_030611115.1 Deltaproteobacteria bacterium | reverse complement strand
TGGGTGTTCTCAGCGTGGACCACCCGGATATAGAAGCCTTTATTGAGTCAAAAAACGATCCTACCAGATTAAACAATTTCAACATATCAGTTGCTTTAACCAGGACATTCATGGAGTCACTTGAAAAAGATTCGGATTATGATCTTGTCAATCCGCGGACAGGCCTGGTTGTTAAGCGCATTCCCGCCAGACAGATATTTGACAAGATAGTTGGTTCAGCATGGCAAACCGGAGAGCCGGGAATAATATTTATTGATCGTATAAATGAAAACAATTCCACTCCTCTTCTGGGAGAAATTGAGGCGACAAATCCTTGCGGAGAACAGCCGCTTTTGCCTTACGAGTCGTGTACACTGGGCTCAATTAATCTTTCAAATATGGTAACCAGGAACACCGTTAATAAGAAGCGGCTTAAAAAAACAGTTCATTTGGCAGTTCATTTTCTTGATAATGTCATAGAGGTAAATAAATATCCTCTTTTACGCATCGAAAAAATGAGCAAGGGTGCAAGAAAGACAGGGCTTGGTGTGATGGGATTTGCCGATATGTTGATAAAACTGGGCATACCATATGATTCAGATGAGGCAGTTTTACAGGCCGAAGATATTATGTCTTTTATATCGCAGGAATCAAGACTGGCTTCTGCTGCCCTGGCTGAAAAGCGTGGGAATTTTCCTTATTACAAAGGAAGTATTTTTGATAACCCTTCCACGCCATATATGAGAAATGCTACAACCACCACAATTGCTCCAACAGGCACAATAAGTATTATTGCAGGCACCTCCAGCGGGATTGAGCCTGTTTTCGCAGTAGCATATGTAAGGCGAGTGCTGGATGGAAAATCACTTCACGAGATGCATCCAATATTTATTAAAAAGGCCAAAGCCGAAGGATTTTACAGCAAGGAGCTTGCCGAAGAAACAGCAAGAACCGGTTCAGTTCAACACATAGATGCAGTCCCTGATCATATAAAAAGATTATTTAGAACATCCCATGATATTTCTCCTGAGTGGCATATAAAGATGCAGACCGCTTTTCAGAAATATACTGACAATGCTGTTTCAAAAACGGTGAACTTTCCTGCTGACGCCACAATAAATGATGTAGAAAAAGTATATAATCTTGCTTACCAGAGTGGTTGTAAGGGCGTAACCATTTATAGGGATGGAAGCCGCAGGGGTCAGGCTATGAGTATCGGCAACGGAAAAGGTCTTTCTGTAAAAATTGCCCCCAGGCCCAGACCGGAACGCACATATGGTGTTACAGAAAGAATAAGCACGGGTTGCGGAAGTCTTTACGTTACCATCAACTCCGACCAGAAAGGAATGTGTGAGGTTTTTGCTCAGATGGGAAAAACCGGCGGTTGTGCATCATCCCAGATAGAAGCCGCCGGCCGCATGATTTCTCTTGCATTACGGTCAGGCGTAAAGATAGATGCTATCGTAAAGCAGCTTACAGGCATCCGGTGCCCTTCTCCTGCATGGCAAGATGGCAAAATGGTTCTTTCCTGTCCTGATGCAATTGCACAGGTTTTGAAGAAATTGACCAATTCTAATTTCGTTGAGAGAGAAACCATGATGTGTGTATGCCCGGAATGCGGCGGGATAATGTCACATGAAGAAGGCTGCATAATTTGTCGTTCCTGTGGATTCACAAAATGCAGTTAGCCCGCAACGGCAAACACCTTGTTCAGGAATGAAGATGCTTTTACCTAATTTGCCGAGGTATATATTATCCAAAAAGGTCTGAATGTGTACCGGTTCGTGTCAGATAAACGTTTTTGCTATCTGCTTTCCAGATTAGCAACCAATCAGGTTCAATATGACATTCCATATAACCTGAATATTTGCCTTTTCGCTCGCTTGACATCCTTAGAGAAACCTTTTGTCCATATCAGTTTTCTGGAATTCATACACCAATCTTTTTGAACATTTCTTCAACGGTATCCGCTGACTCAAGATTACAACTATTTTCAATGTCATCCATAGCATGCAGTGTTTCCTTGTCAGGCAGTCGCAAATCAAACGGGATACCCCTGTAATTAATAACCTGTTTCAAAAAAAGATTGACGGCCGAGGAGATATTTAATCCAAGGCCACTAAGAATGACTTCTGCTCCCTTTTTAATCTCCTCAGTTGTTCTAACATTTACACTTGTATTTTTAGTCATAATTCTAAAAGTATTTTTACGGTAATATTAAAAAAGCTGAACTCACATTTATTATATTATGTATCTCAGAACTGATACATTGTCAATACAAATGTTAAAGGATAAAGGCTGGCATTTTCAAAACAAACCCGTCTTACAGTAGCAATTTTCGCATAACTACATATTTAGTTTGCTCCACCTATCCCTACATATAGTGGTCGGAGTGTATAGTTTGCCCTGTCGTGCCACCAACAATCTTTCTGTAAGATACTGGTTCAATCCGCATAGCTTGCTGGACAAGCCGGTAAAATAGCT
>JAUWQK010000228.1 GCA_030611115.1 Deltaproteobacteria bacterium | reverse complement strand
CAGGACGACGATTTTACCAGTGAAAACCTTGAGCAAATAACACGCAAAGTATATGAGCAGGCCCTTCCAGGCCCCCCAAAAAGCTTGAAAGAAGAGATCCGTGAAAATTATTCAGGGCTTGAGGACAAAATCATTGTTGGGGGGTTATTCACTCTTGCCGTTGAAGCAGACACTCCCGAAAAATTATATGGCTTGCTCAGTCAGACGTTCCGAAAATTTGGCTATGATGAGAAGAGACAGGAGGAAGAATTAAAAGAGTACTTAGATCGGCTTTCAGAATACCAGGAAATTGACATTCGAACAATTGGCAGGGCAATGGTGATTCCAATTCTAATGGCGTTTTATGGAAAAAGAGAAAGTTATCCTGTGCCGCCACTACTCCATCCGATTATGCAAAAATTTGGCCTGCTTAATGAGGGCCAGGATACCATGCAAAACATCGAAAATGACAGGGAAGTCGGAGGGCGTAGCCTTGATGAGTTGGCAGATATTATCGTTGCTCAGCAACGTCTGCCGGAATATGAAGCTGATAGACCTTTTATCAATGTGCCACCTGCCCCAAAGAAGCCAGGACTTATTTTTGTGCCTCATGAGCTTATCCAGGACACTTCCGCGAAACTTCGCATAGCCGCATTAAATGACATTCTGAATCACAGTGAACTATCTGAATTTACAAAGACTTTGGTTGAAAACAAAGCGGAAAATATCAAATCAAACAAGGCTGTTACATGGCGTCCCGCGGCAGCCGAAGTTGCGGATGCTATTCTGAAAGATTTTTTATATGCCCGTTCACTATTTGTTAAGGCCATGCCTTTAACTCCTCCCAGGAAGGACTGGATTGATGCAGCATGGTCAAACCTTTTGCGCACGAACCTTGATTCTGTTTGGAATGAGCTACCGGGGATTATTTCCGAACGCTGGTCTGAAAAAGATTTACGCGAAAAACTTCATGAGGCCCTTGAGTCAGAAAAAAATAAAGAGGATAAGAAAAGAACTGATACCATATCAGAGGCCCTTGATTGGTATATGATTCACGTTGGGTTTGTCACTTTTTGCCCTCCCTGCGATTCCTGGAGCATTATAAACAGGGTTCTCGGCATCGCAAAAGGTAACAGGCCGGATAGTTCAGGTGTGTGGCCTAAAGTGAAAAAATGGGTCAAGGACAAGCAAGATCCGGTGGCGTATGTTATTGCTTTACAAATGGTTTTAAACGAACGTCGTCTGGCACGCGATGAACAAAAAAATCTGTTTTCCAGCAAAGAGTTTTATGATTTTTTAAATGATGTACTTAATGTCCTTATCAGACCCAAGGATAGAACCGGAGACACAAAAAAAGATTTGAAGCTAAAATGGATTCAGGTTGCCTGGGGCATACGAGTTTTGCTTACTCGTCATTATTTGAGTTATATCGACTTAAATGTTCCAGACAGCATGGACGATAATAAAAGAGTGCTCACCGCTTGGTGGATGGCCAGAGAAGTAACTTCGGCTCTGGCTGAATCGATGGAGCACCTTACAAGAGAAGAACAAATAACCGCGATGGAAAGAGATGCAACGAAGGCTATCGGAAAAGTTACGGAACGGACTATGATCACTCATTCATTCTCAAAAACCGAAAGACCGTTGTCACCCGCCCGTTTTTCTACCGTTTACGGGGATGCCTTGCCGATCTGCGCGACGCTGGGCCAGCTCATGCCAGGACCAACCTGATGATCCTGATGTGTGCAACTGCTTTGCAGGAATGATAAATCCTACCAAGGCCCTTTCTACCGAGATTCGGAACGTAATTATTGAAAAACTTAGCATGCAGTTGCCCTTGGGGCTGGGGCAATTGAACTCAGAAAAGGACGGGGATTCACGATTATTGTGGGACATTCCACTTTGCGTATCCGCACCTGCTTTTTTGAAGGAGTATTACGGCGACAAAATTGAATACCTTGGCAAGGATAAAATAACCGTTTTAGGCTTGGCAGGAGAAATCGCCGACCCAGCCTTTCTGGATAAGGAATTACCGCTTCTCCACAAACGGATCAAGAACAACGAGGGGCCAGTAGCTGCTACTGTGCTGGCAGCACTGTATGTTTTTATATGTACGCACGGCAAAATGCCCGAAAGCGCAAAGGTGTTTGATAACAACCCGATGTTGGCAAGAGATATGAGCAGGTTAGAAGACCCTTTCAATTGGCACTGTCTCTTGAGGCTCATCACAATCCTGAACCAGTTACAGTCCTGGAGGGATTTCAAATGGGCAGGGATAATCTCAAAACTGTTTCGGGATATTGACTACGCCGGGATCTCTGAATCTTCAACGATTCAAGATGTGGTGTCAGGTATAATTTCCATGGTGCTGTTGGGTGTGGATTATGCTCTGCTAAGACCGATCTTTGCTATGAGTGTCTCTGATAAGAAAGTCCGAAATGCTTTGGGACAGGTCAAGCCATGGCTCTCCTATGCATTTTCAAAGTTGCCTGATTCACACAGGGAAATTGCACGAAAAATTTTATCTGATCTTGAAGACATTCCTATACCCGAAAAAACAACAGATATCTCAGGAGTGAATGATGACACATGATCAAAATAATAGCCGGAAGTTCCCAAGAATATATACATTCAGAGATCACGGTAAATAGCAATTTCAGCACTTAACTATCTGAAATCATTACATCCGGATTTCTCAAGTAAAAGTGTGCAATCCTGAGATTGAAAAAATTAACTTACTGAAATAACTACAATAAAAAAATCTATTTTCC
>JAUWQK010000226.1 GCA_030611115.1 Deltaproteobacteria bacterium | reverse complement strand
TTAAAAAGGATCAGCATCCTCGGTTGTACGGCAAATTGAAGCTTAACAAAGGCTATTGTTACCTGGAAATGGGTATTGAAAAGAACAGTGCCGAGGAAATCAAAAAAGCGATCAAAGTATTCAAATCTGGGGAAGTACTTTTTGCAACCAATGAAAAGAAATGTCCTGTAGAATGTGCGAAGTTGCACACCAATTTCAGAACTCCTGACCTCTTGCAAATAACTGTTTGATTTTACTTGACATGGGTGGAAAGTTAGCGTAAATTGAAATACAACAAATTAGGAGGTATTTGCTGTGCTTCAAAGCTATTTTCCATTCCTTCCAGAGGGCGCCAAACCAATAAACAACCATGTGGCGATTTATCGTCATGACGAAAAAATAGAATTTTTTACAGCATCAGGGCCAATATACTCTTGCAAGGAAAGTGATTCGTATGGGCTTCGACTGGCCCAAGGGATTATCGTCACACACACAGCCACAACTCCAGCCGAAATCGCAAGAGCATTAAATATCGATAGAACCACTGCCTATCGAAACCTTAACAAGTATCAGCAGGACGGGCCTGCTGCCCTGATCACCGACAAAAAAAGCAACCGCAAAGGTTACAAACTTAACGGAAAGGTTAAACGCCAAGTACAAATACTTCTTAACGAAGGTTATTCGTTAAAAGTAGTGGCAAAGCAAGCCGGTATAACTGAAGGCTGTATCCGCTATGCAATAAAGAAAGGCACGATAGTAAAGAAGAAGGAACAGGATGAAAAACCGGAAACACGCCAGAAACTTAAAAGTACTTCAGAGCGTTCAACAGAAGATAATAGCTGTGCCATCGGGATCGGTGCCAAACGCGAAGCAGAACGTGTTCTGTCAAGTATCGGCAAAATAATTGAGGCAACTCCTCATTTTAGCGCCAGCGAAGGGGTTCGACATGCTGGTGTGCTGCTAGCACTGCCGGCATTAGCAAGCGTTGGCCTTTTGGAAGCCGGGAGAAAGGCATACGGTGCCCTTCATAAGGGCTTTTATGGCTTACAGTCGGTTTTGCTGACATTATCGTTTATGGCTCTTTTGAGGATCAAAACGCCTGAGCAGTTAAAAAGGTGCAATCCCGGCGAACTGGGCATTGTTTTGGGCCTTGATCGCGCACCTGAGGTAAAGACGCTGAGAAAAAAGCTCAAGGAGATGGGATTCCGCAATAAAGCCGGTGAGTTTATATCGTTTTTATCTAAGAGATGGGCCGATCAAGATAAAGATGTAATCGGATTCGCATATGTTGATGGTCATGTACGTCCCTATAATGGCCGTAAGCATAAGCTGCCTAAGACCCATGTTGCCAGAAGACGTCTTTGCATGTCTGCGACGACTGACTTTTGGATAAATGACGCAAAGTGTGAACCATTATTTTTTGTAATAGCTGAAGCCAATGATAGCCTGTTGTCGATGCTCGATAAAGAAGTTATTCCAGGATTGAAAAAACTTGCAGGAAAAGGCAACAGAGTAACACTGGTTTTTGATCGTGAGGGATGGAGCCCAAAATCTTTTGAGAAATGGTTTAAAACAGATATTGATGTCATCACTTACCGTAAAGGCAAATATGATCCATGGCCTGAAGATTGTTTTATTGAAGTTGAAAGCCATGTCCGTGGTAAAGCTGTAAAGTATTTACTCGGAGAACGCAGCATTAAAATAAATGAGGATTTCTGGCTTCGAGAGGTCAGGCGACTGTGTGACGACGGACATCAGACATCGATAATAACCACCCGTCAGGACATTAATTGTGAACAGGTTGCGCGACGAATGTTTTTTCGATGGAACCAGGAAAACTTTTTTCGTTATATGCGTGAGGAATATGCGCTTGATCATCTTGTAACAAATAATGTTGAGCCTGCTGATGTAGAGCGATTGGTGCCGAATCCCGAAAAAAAAGAAAAAAGGAAACTGATAAAACGGCTCAAACGGGAACTTGAGAACCTAAAAAAAGAGTATGGGGACAAAGCTTTTCAAAATGATGAAACGCGCCGTCCTACCATGCGAGGTTTTAATATTGCAAATCCTGGTTATAAGAAGAAGATACTCAAACTTGAAGAAGAAATCGAGCAATCAGAAATTGATCTGAAACAAATACCTGATAGAATAGCTGTAAAACATTTACTGGCTAAGCACGAAATTGTTCGTCTTGAAACTGAGCGTAAAATGTTTACTGATGGGATTAAAATGATTTGTTATCGTGCCGAGACCTGCTTGTTTAATCTGATAGCGCCGTTCTTTGCCCGCAATAATGATGAAGGCCGTGCCTTTTTAAAAAGTGTGTTTCAGCAACCGGCAGATATAATACCGGACAAGGAGGGGAGAGTTATGAAGGTCAAGTTTCATACGATGTCTACTCCCCGTGCAAATCGTGCCCTTAAACAACTATGCGATGTTATGAACCAGGAGTCATATGTCTACCCCGGTACCCGGATGACATTGATCTTCACAGCTCAGTAAGTTGCAATTGAAATTACGAGAGGTCAGGAGCCCTGAAATTGCAAATGACAGCCACATAAATGGATTTTTCTTGACATTAAACTGTATTTTAAATATTAGTATGTTAATAATATGATCACTTAAAGTTCAATTTCATTTTCAATTCTCTCTACTATTTATATTCGCCTGTTGAGCGACCCTTCGACTTCTAATTTGCCTTTTCCACTGAAATAGAGTCTGGTTTCCCTTAAACTTTAACCCAATAATAAGGTAAAGATTCAATGGAGAAACCCCTCAAAATGCCTCAACTTTGCTCCTGACAGGAAC
>JAUWQK010000091.1 GCA_030611115.1 Deltaproteobacteria bacterium | reverse complement strand
GCAGGAATAAAGCAACTACCTTTACAGGAATGTGCAACAACCACGACAATAAACTGTTTGAGCCAATAGATAAAAACCATTTTGATTCAAATAAAGACGGGCTTGCGGGACGTACATTAGTTTATAAGTTGGCAGGGTGTTTGAACTATGATATCTAGTTTGCATGCCACGCCAATCAAGACAAGAATAGATGCGCCAGGTGCACTTCATCATATATTGCTGCGAACGGGAACCACATCAATTTCCACCGTAATGCGCAGGCTTTTGATACCTGCTATCAATCGCTAATCCACACGCCCCAGAAAATGTTATGATATAGGTTTCATATATTCAGTTCAATGGGCCTGGCCGTGCTCACGGGCAGCATCCGAAGATAGCTTGTCGCTATCTGGGAATTGATTTGATCTAAGTAAGCCACTCGATACTGATTATGCCTTTCTTTTCGAGCGATTTGAATTCAGGGTCTCCTGTTAAGAGGAGGCAGTTGTTGTTTTTCACGTCTTTTTTCTTTCAAATAGGCTTTCAATATTCCAGAACCTTTCAGCATTCCTCGGGCCGCCACAATCGGATCCTCGGATTCGGGTACCATCAAAATGCCTTGATCCTTTTCGACCCAGCGAATCGCTGTGGCCGAGCGTATTCCATATTTTTCCCTCAGCCTTTTGGGGATTACAACCTGTCCTTTTGATGTAACCTTGGATGATATGGTTTCCATTTGTTTTCCCTCAATGATTGGAATTAATAAATAAATTTTATACCATGTGTAAGAATTTGTCAACCGCATGTTCTTACTTATCAATTCAAATCTTAGAAATGCCAAGCGCTTCATTACAGGCTGTAATGTAGTAATTTGCTTCTTTAGAATCTTTAAATTTTAGAAAATAGGGGAGCGCCTTGTTATATTCTCTTAAATTCATATAACTGATCCCCAGGCAAATATTAAGCTGCTCGCTTTCCGGGAAATGTTCGACTCCTTCTGATAGTATTTTAGTCGATTGCATATATTTTTCTTTTTTCTGTTTAATTATTCCTAAACCAAGAAAAGCGCGGTGATCAGGATAATAGTTCAGCGATTTTTTGTATAGTCTTTCAGCAATCCTGTCTTTATCCTTTATAGCTTCTATATTTGCATAATCCCCATAATCGAATGTCATTCCAAGTCTTGAGAAGAAATCCGCGTGCAATTCGTAAAGTTCTTTATCATCAATTACTTCAATATCATCTGTAAAACCTGCAAGATTTTCATAGTAATTCATCCTGAGCTTTTGCCCGAAAGCCAGTATCATATCCTGGGACAAATCAGGGTCGCTTTGAAAATATATAATGTCTTCTATGCGTTTCAACCAGATATCATCTGTAATTTTACATCTTTTTTTAAAATCCGAATAAAGAGCTGTTCCGGGGAATATATCAAGAATGTAGAAGATAATGCTCAGGGGTTTGATTTCATGAATTAAATCTATGGTGTCCTGAATTGTATTCCGGCTTTCTCCTTGGCACCCATAAATAAAGTATGCCCGGGCCATAATGCCGTATCTGGGAGTCAGCGCAAAAGCTTTTTTTATTTGATCTGTTTTAATGTTTTTGTTCAGAATTTTTCTTATTTTTTCAGATCCGCTTTCCACGCCATAACTGATCTGAATGCAGCCGGCTTTTCTCATCCAGTAAAGAACTTCATTGTTCACATAGTTTACACGGGAAATTGCTACCCATACTATTTTTAATTTTCTATCCAGAATTTTTTTGCAGATTTCAATTACTATGTCTTTTTTGAGGGTAAAGGTGTCATCTGAAAAATAAAAAAAAGTTATTCCTTTTTTAAAGAGAAGTTCAATTTGATTTACAAAATAATCCGCGGAGTGAAATCTTACTTTATGTCCCCAGAGCTGAGGAGAACCGCAAAAAGTGCAGTTTCCAGGACATCCTCTGGTCAAGGAAACATGCTGATAGTTAAAATACTTTGCCGGGATCGGCAGCCTATCAAGGTTATGTATGATCTCAGCGGGCTTTGTTTTTACAACTTTGTTCTTTTTTCTGTATGCAATGCCTTTGAGGTCCTTGATTTTTTTATAATTATGTTTTTCTATACATTTTATCAAACTTAAAAATGTGTATTCTCCTTCACCTATTACTGCGTAATCAATTTCTTTGAAGTGCTTTAATAAATGCTTCCATAAAAAGGTGGTGCCTATTCCGCCAAAGACAATTTTTATTTTTGGGTCGATTTGTTTTGCAATCCTGGCGATTTCAATTCCACCCCATCGATTTGCATGCATTATCGAAAAACCGATTACATCCGGTTTTTTTTCAATCAATGTCTCTTTTATGACATCATAGGATGTTTTATTGACCTTATGCCAGTTCAGTATTTCAACATCAAAATTATTTTCCTTTAAAACAGCACCCACATAATAAACCCCCAGGGGTACAAAACTTATCTCTTCTTCATGAACTCTGTCTTCAAGGAAATAGGGGTATATAAGTAATATTTTCACGATTCACGATTCACGGTTCACGATTCACGGTTCACGGTTGATCAAAACATAAAACTGTTAACTGTAAACCGACAACTGACAACCATTATCTTTATTTTCTGTTGGCTTCAAGCATTCTGTTATGCAGGCGTTCGGAGCGAATGCAGAAGGTTTCCAGTTTTGCATTTATTACTTGGGGGAAAGGGGAGCCGTCACTTTCTATAGCCAGAAACGGCAGGTCTTCTATATCTGTGAGTATATGCCGGAGTTGTTTATTTTTAGAATCAGTTGCGAGCTTTCCTTCCCGGTTCATAGTGACGTTAAGAATAGACTCTGAAAGGCGGTTGGGCATACAGCCAAAAGGACCTATGGCTATTACTCCACAGACATGGGATGCGACTTCGGTGAGAGCGCCGCCCACTGTCAGAATGGCTTCACCGGCCAGATATGGAGAAATATAAGGCGAGGCGCTGTTAATTATTGATTTCATATCGAGCGGCTCTGCGTGAACAAGCCCTGAACGCGACAGTATTGATTTGATACGTTTTTCATATCTTGACATGAATTTCTTTTTGATCATGAACTCCAGCTTTTCCAATTTAGACATTTTGTGGTCTGAATAATTATTTTTCAGAATATAGTCAGCATATAAAATCCACTCTGCCACCGGCGTACATATCGCTGCAAACCCTCCTTCTGCAAGGCGTTCAGTCAAATATTGACGAGAAATATCATCTCTTCTGACAAATATTTCACCTGAAAGCGAGATAGTCGGCACTTCTTCTACTGGCCGCTTTAATGGGATATGGCTGAACCGTTTAGCAGTTATGGAAAGTTGTTTTTCAAGCCTGGAGAAGTCTCCTGTTTCCAATTTTGCCAATATCTGTTGCCACTCCTCATTGAATATTTTAATAGCTGCTTTCGTGTCTGTTGCATTAGCCAGAATCATTGATCTGATATCTTCCATTACATCAGATACGATTACAGCACTCCAGGCGTGAAGCTGAAAATTGCCGCCCATGCCCGCGTATGCGTTCTCTGATGATAGCGAAAGCATAGCGACATCAGGAAGTTCAAGCCTTTTTACCAGATCTTCCATAAATATGTAGTACTGGCCGAACCGGCATGGCCCGGAACCTGTGGGCATGAAGTATACAAGAATTTCACCATTCTGCTTTTTGTTGCGGATATAATTGAGCAGAGTTCCTGTAGTTAGTATAAGCGGCAGGCATTCTTTGCAGGACGTATTTGCACGGCCAAGTTTAAGTACAGATTCATCAGAAGGAGGATGGGCTATTGTTTTAATACCTCTTCCGCGAAATACAGCGGCAAACGATTCAGAGGCTATTTTGCCCATAGAAGGTATTAAAAGAGTTACACGCGGGTCAGTCAGCGGGATTTTTTTGCCGGAAGATGTTACTACTTTTGCAACACTGTCTTCAATTATGAGGCGGGCCTGGGTAAAGGAGCTTTTCTTTATTGTAATCATTTTATTTGCCATAAGCTGCCTGTATGCTGATACTATATCGAGAAAAGCTTCTATCCTGGTTTCAAGACCTGCATCTGCAGTATGGCTGTCAAGTTCAAGGGTCAAGGAGGGCTTTCGGCCCATGTAATTCCTGAAATATCCAACTATAAACGAGTCAGGGCCGCATGAAAAGTTGGTAATATAAACGCCAAAAAGTTGGGGGTGCCTTTTTACAAATTTGCCGGCCTTGAGTATAAGTTGCCCCATTCCCCAGTACATATGGCGCTTTGTCTTTTCATTATCAAAAGGAAGAAAATCAAACGGTATTACGAGAACCCCCCTTGATGCCAGTTTGTTGGGAATGCCCATGTGGGCTTCTTTAACAAATCCATTGTATGCTCTGGCAAATATAACAACTCCCGTCTTTTCCGGTTCAGATTCAAGTTCTGCAAGCGCCTTCTTGCCGATATCCTTCATTTCATTCATGCATTCAATCTGTTGTTGCATGGCCTTTTTGAAAGCCTTATCAGCTTCCTTCCGGCTGATTCCCATCTTTTTAGCGGTTTCAATTAAAGGGACTTGGGCGTTTTCCAGACCTTTTGTTAAATTTATAAGGGGAGAAAGTATTTTTATTCCTTTTCTTTTAAGCTCTTCGAGTTTTTCACGGAATGTTACCTGAAGATAATATGTTTCACCTTGAACAAAGGGACAGACCTGCGAGCTTGAATGACCATTTGGAACATGAACTGCTTTGAAATGAGGCAGGAATATGAAATCAGGAGGATTTTCCATAGTAATCAGGGAGTAAAAAAAGCCATGAGACAGTTCAGCGGGGAAGCAGAAAGATGTGTTTTTCTGATCAATTCCTTGCTTTGAAATTGAATCCGGCATTACAGGTTCAAAGCCCAGTTCGGTAAAAAAAGTGGAGTAAAGAGGATAAAAGGTGTTGACCATAAAACTTCTGTTTATTCCGATTCTTCCTCTGCGCTTTTTCCCGCTTTCCTCAGGCAGTTTTGCGCCGTACTTTTCAAATATCAGTTTCTGCCTGATCCGCACCAGATCCAGCTTTTCTACATCATATTTTATTTTTTGCCGTAAGTTGTAATACCTGTTGCATGCTCCTCCAAATGGATATTTCTTGCCTTCAAGCTCGATCATTGCTATTTCGCAACGCCGATCGCATTTTTCCTTGCCGCCTCTGCATATGAAATTTTTTCCGTATTTTACCTCTCTATCTGCAAGTGTCCCAAGGTTAAAGTCCTTTTCCGCCATTAATCCTGTTTCAATTCTTTTTTTGATCTCAAGGGCAACGCCAAAAGCTCCCATAAGGCCGGGTTCCGGCGGAACGATTATCGGCTTGCCCACAAGTGCGGCCATGGCAAACGGAATCGCTTTGTTGTAGCAGACTCCTCCCTGCATAAAGACCTTTTCCCCAACCGGTTTATTGCCTTTTACTCTGTTTGAATAATTCATACAGATGGAATAAACCAGCCCGGCGACAATATCTTCGTGCTTTACTCCTTCGTGAATGGCATTTTTTATGTCAGAGGAGATAAATGCGGCGCACTGATCATTGAAATTGGGCGGATTTTTCCCCTTAAGTGCGATATCTGCGATATCATCCATTTTTATACCCAGAGTTTCATGTGCGGATTCTTCAAGGAAAGACCCGGTTCCGGCTGAACAAGCTTCGTTCATTGCATAATCAGAGGGCACAGCGTTTGTTATATAAGTGTATTTGGCATCCTGTCCTCCAATTTCGAATATGGTATCTACCTTGCAATCAAAGTAAACGGCACCAGTTGCATGTGCGATTATTTCATTAATTACACCTTCAGTTAAGGCATGAAGACCCGCTATTTGACGGCCGGAACCACAGACACCCAGACCCGTAATTGATATTTCATCAGGATCTACTTTTTCTTTTATCTGGTCTAAAATATTTCGATAACAATTCCGGGAAGCACCTACCGGATCACCGTTTGTGCGCAGATATATAGATGCAAGCATTGAGTTGTCTTTTTTTCGCAGAAGAACAGCCTTGGTGGTGGTAGAACCCACATCCAGGCCCAGTATGCAAACATCACCCGGCTTTATATTTCCCATGTCAATTGTTTTGAATTCTACCATGTCCTTGAAATTGAGGAGTGGAGAAAGTGTATCAAAGGAGGTAATTTCTTTTTTAAAAAGATTTGCTATTCCGGCAAAAGCGGCGGTTTCATTGTTAAGTGCCCAGAGTGCGGCGCCCATGGCTTCGAAATATGGCGCTTCTTCCGGAACTATGAGACCCGGAAGCTCCTTATGCAAATATTCAATCATCATCCTGTTGCGAGCTGTTCCGCCGGTGATCATGATATTTTGTCTTTCAACCTTCTTCAGAAGCTCCAGAATCTTATTTGCCATCATTTTACAGAGGCCGGCAGTAACCCTGGATTTCGGGACGCCTTTGTTTGTTGCATGAGTGCAGTCTGACTTGCAGAAGACAGAACATCGCCCGGAAACATGATGCGGATTTTCCGT
>JAUWQK010000219.1 GCA_030611115.1 Deltaproteobacteria bacterium | reverse complement strand
GAAATGTGCCAAGATCTTGATGCAGCAAGGTTTGCGAAAAGCGTAGACATACCAATGGATATGTTGAGACTTTTCGCAAACCCTTGATGCACAAGAGATTGGTACAGGTCGAGTAAAAAATCGCTCAATTTAGGTATTAATATAGGGTGTCAAGGGGAATGATATTTCCTGGGCTCGGTTCCTTTTTTAAAAAGAGCTGCAACGGCATTTGGTGATTTTGCATTCTCCGGAAGTCCGGTGACAGGGTCTATATTCAGCCGTACCACATCGTCAGGGATGTCAAAGTATTGAAAAGTTTTGTCTGCCAGCGCTTTTTCCATAAATTCCATCCATATGGGAAGAGCGGCTCTTGCGCCTGTTTCCCGTTTCCCCAAGGTGACAAACTTATCCTGACCCACCCATACACCTGTTGCAATTGACGGCGAGAATCCGATAAAAAGGGCGTCTTTACATTTATCTGTAGTCCCTGTTTTCCCGGCGACAGGACGTTTTATAATACTTGCTTTTTTGCCGGTACCTTCTTTTACGACCGCTATAAGCATGTCTGTCATTATTGCGGCACCGGTACGTGACATTACCAGCCTTTTCTTTGGTTTTGCACGCCAGACAATGCGTCCGTTGTGGTCAACAACTTCCATTACTCCGTACGGCTTTATATTTTTTCCCCTGTTTGGAAAAACCGTATAGGCAGAAGTCAATTCTAAAAGAGTCACTTCAGAAGTCCCAAGAGCAAGAGATAAATTTGGAGAAAGAGTAGATTCAATGCCTAATTTGTATCCGAACTGGACTACAGACGAAGGGCCAAGCATTTCTATTAGCCTGATCGCCGGTATATTTTCAGAAAGAGCAAGAGCTTTTCTAAGAGTTATTTCTCCCTGATAAGTTTTGGAAAAGTTTTCAGGCTTCCAATCTTCTCCTGCTTTTCCTCCCCTGAATACAACAGGGGCATCCAGTATCTTCATGTTTTGCGTGAAACCCTTTTCAATTGCATGAGCATAGACAATTGGTTTAAAAGCCGAACCTGGCTGTCTCCTTGCAACGGTGGCTCTGTTGTAAGGACTTTTATAAAAATCTTTGCCGCCGATCATGGCAAGAATTCCTCCTGACTGAATGTCAAGGCAGACAAGGGCACTTTGAGGGTCAGGATTAGTTATTCCCTGCTGTTTCATCCTTGACTCAAGATCTGAAATGCCCTTTGCGATTGCATCCTCAGCCGTTTTCTGCAGCTCATAGGAAAGAGTAGTATATATTGTAAGCCCTCCTTTATAAAGTCTTGATGAGCCTATAATATTTTCAAGGGAATCTTTAACATATTCAACAAAATAAGGCGCTTTGAGCGAGTTTTTATTTTTTTTTGATAAGTTAAGTGTTTCATTTAATGCATTATTATATTCTGTTTCATTAATTATGCCTGTTTCCAGCATTTGTTTTAATACAATGTTTCTGCGCTTTATTGATAGAGCTCTGTTGACCAGCGGAGAATATCTTGAGGGAGCTTTTGGCATGGCTGAAACAAGCGAGCATTCAGCAAGGGTTAAGTCTTTTACTGATTTGTTGAAAAATATTTTTGCGGCAGATTCTACTCCATATGCGCCGCTGCCGAAATATACCTGGTTGAGATAGAGCTCCAGTATTTCATCCTTGGTGTAGCGACGTTCCAGGTGAAAAGCCAGAAAAGCTTCCTTTAATTTTCTGATAAGGGTCTTTTTTGGATTAAGGAAAAGCGTTTTTGCGAGCTGCTGTGTGATGGTGCTTGCTCCTTCAACAAATTTTCTCGCCCATATGTCCTTTATTATAGCTCTGGCGATTCCTTTCAGATCAATTCCACTGTGGGTGTAAAAGTTTCTGTCTTCTGTTGTAATCATGGCTTTTTTTAGGTATTCGGGAATGACTTTAAGAGGTACCGGGTCCCTTTTTTCTGCAAATAGTTCCGCTATAAGAACCTTGTCTGATGAATATATTCGGGTGACTGCAGAGGGCCTGAAATTTTCAAGGGAGCTTATCTGGGGCAGGTCGTGCGTCAGAGCTAAAAAAAAACCCGCTAAAATTCCGCAAATAATGCCACTCATTATTATAAGTAGAATAACAATATTTTTTTTATTGATGAATTTTTTAATCATGGAAATAGTATATTATTTGTAACTACTCAGGTGGATAGGCTGAAGGCTGAAGACCGTTAGGAAAAAGCGCATTTTGAAGCCATGTTTGGTGCAAGAATCAGATGTTTCCGCTAAAGTACGGCAATCGTGCTTTTCTGACCCCCTTCAGCCTTCAGTCTAAACAGCTTCAGCCTGACTACGTGAGTAGTCACAAAATAAAAAAAATAGCCACTAAGGCACTAAGAAAGGATGTGATTGATAAATTACAGTAACCGTTCACGGTTTACAGTTATCGGTTCACGGTTGAAAAAACAGAAGGAGATATTATGAGCAAAAAACTCCGGAAGGTATTGGTAATTCATGGCCCCAATCTAAATATGTTAGGTAAAAGAGAGCCAGCTATTTATGGGAAAACAACTCTTAATGAAATTAATAAAAAGCTGAAAAATGCAGGCAAGAATCTGGAAATTGCTGTAGATATATTTCAATCAAATCATGAAGGAGAAATTGTAGAAAAAATACAGGATGCAATGGGAAAATGCCAAGGTATTATTATCAATCCCGCTGCATACACACACACGAGTATCGCTATCCGCGACGCTCTTCTTCTGCTTGATATTCCTATAGTTGAAATTCACCTGTCTAATATTTATAAAAGAGAGGCATTTCGCAACAAATCAATGATCGCTGATATAGCTACAGCTCAGATTTCCGGTTTTGGCGTGCTGGGTTATTCTATGGCTCTTGAAGCTATTGCCATAATGATTCGACCTGTGCGGTTAGCCATTAGCGGTTAGCCGTTAGCATT
>JAUWQK010000006.1 GCA_030611115.1 Deltaproteobacteria bacterium | reverse complement strand
GGTCAGAGTAAGACAGGATTCTTTGGCGGCGGCTTTGGCGGCGGGGGCGAGAGTAATTACAGCAACATAGGGGAAATGGTTCCCGTTCCCAAGACAGGCACAACAAGCCCTGTTTCTTTTCCTTCCGGCTTTTCTCTGGGTGTCTTTGGTGAATTTGTTAAAATCGGAGACATCATCTTTCCCAACCTGGCGGCGGTCATACGGGCATATAAAAAGGACAAAGACGTTAATATACTTTCAACACCGCAGATTCTAACCACAAATAATGAGGAGGCAACCATCTCTGTTGGAAAAAATATACCTTATCAAACCAGATCGGCTGCCGAGGGCGTGACCGAGACATACAGTTCTTATGAATACAAGGATGTCGGAATAACCTTGAAGATTACCCCTCAAATCAGCAAGGACAGGATGGTCCGCCTCAACATTTCCCAGGAGGTAACCAAGCTGGAATCAATCAGCGCAGAGTTTCGTCCAACCACTTTAAAGCGCACCATTAATACGACAGTTATTGTCAAAGATAAAAATACCGTTGTTATAGGCGGACTTATCGACGACAGTTTTTCCAACATAGAATATATGGTTCCATGCCTTGGAAATATACCTGTGCTTGGATGGGCTTTTAAGTCAATGTCAAAATCAAATGACAAGACCAATCTTTTTATTTTTCTCACACCCCATGTTATAAAAAATCCTGTGGAAGCAGATATGATTTACAAAAAAAAGAAAGATCAGATCGACAAAATAAAAGAAGGCAACATCAAGATGTACAAAAAAAAAGGGTAACAGTTTACGGTTGTCGGTTCACGGTTGATCAAAACATAAAGCTTTTAACTGTAAACCGACAACCGTAAACCGTAAACCGTAAACCGACAAACCGACAACCGTGAACAGTTACCAATATGTTAAAACATCTTTCAGAAATACTTAAAGACAACTTCGGCATTTCAGAAGAAGATATTAGCGAAGTTCAAAAGATAAAAAAAGAAAAAGGAGGTGCTTTCGGAGAAATACTTATCCGGAAAAATTTAATTACTGAGACACAACTTCTTGAAGCATTAAGCATCCAGTATGATATCCCTTTCCAGCCCGATCTTCAGCTTGACAATTTCAAATCCGACTTTACCCGGCATGTACCGATTCAATTTCTAAAGAAATATACCATGGTTCCGCTGGAAAGAAGCAAGCATGCCCCTGGCTCTGAAAACAGACTTGATCAACTGGACAATCCAAACACAAAAGAAGATTTTCATGCCCCTGACTGCATAATCGCTATAAATAATCCTGCATCGTTCCAGCCACTTGACGACCTGATCAGGATTCTCGGGCTGGAAGATTTCAAAGTTGTTCTTTCAACAAAGAATGCAATTCTTTCTGTTATAAACATCTCATATGACTTGAGCCAGGATTCCGCTGAGCAACTGGTGCAGAATATGGAAGAAAACGGCGCCACTATCATCAGTGAAATTGAGGATAGAGCAGATCTTCTGGATGACACCAGTAATGCACCTATCATCAAACTCGTGAACCATATTATTTCTCAATCAGTAAAGGCCCGCTCAAGCGATATACACATTGAGCCTTATCAGGACAGCTTCAAGGTCAGACACCGTGTGGATGGTATTCTCTATGATCTGCTTACCCCTCCGAAATGGATACAGCCGGCCCTGATCTCCAGAATCAAGATTATGGCAAAGATGAACATCGCTGAAAAACGCCTTCCCCAGGACGGGCGTCTGGATGTAAAAATAGGCAACCAGGAGATCGACGTACGGATTTCAACAATCCCGACCTCGTTTGGAGAGCGTGTAGTGATGAGACTTCTTAATAAATCAGGTTCATTTCTCAGACTTCCGGATATTGGCCTGGAGCCCGAACGGCTTGATCTTCTAAAAAATCTTGTTAAGTCGCCAAATGGTATTATCCTTATAACCGGACCCACGGGAAGCGGCAAAACAACAACGCTGTATGCAATTTTATCGTCCATAAACAAACCAGAGATCAATATTATCACCATAGAAGACCCTGTTGAATATCAGCTCAAAGGGATTAGCCAGATACAGGTTAATCCAAAGATAAATCTTACCTTCGCGCGTGGCCTGAGATCAATTGTCAGACAGGACCCTGATATCATACTGATAGGTGAAATACGAGATAAAGAAACAGCGGAAATAGCTGTCCGGTCAGCGCTTACAGGGCATCTTGTCTTCTCAACACTTCATACAAACGACTCTGCAAGTGCTATTACCCGCCTTGTTGATATCGGCATCGAACCTTTTTTAATTTCGTCTTCGGTTATAGCCGTTGCAGCGCAAAGACTGGTCAGAGTTCTTTGCAGCAACTGCAAAAAGCCATATACACCTGATGGTATGGCTCTTAAAAGCGCGGGCATTACACCTGACCATGTAAAAAACACTACGATTTACAAAGCAAGTGGATGTGAAAAATGTTTAAATACCGGTTACAGGGGAAGGATAGGTATTTTTGAGATTATGGTATTGAACAGCCATTTAAAGAGTCTGATACTTAAAACCTATGATTCGAACCTGATAAAAAATGAAGCTTTGAATCAAAACATGATCACTTTACGCCAGGATGGAATACAAAAGGTTTTGGATGGGATTACAACAATTGAGGAGGTACTCAGGGTTACACAGCGATAGATAATTTTCAATCAAAAAGCGGGCTTTATCAAAAAAAGATTACACTCAAATAAAAAAGCCCTGTATATACAGACAGGGCTTTTCAATTATATTTTTAAACCTAAGGGTTTGCTATTTCTCAGGCTCGGTTTTTTCTACCTCATCTTCAGATTTATCTTTATCTTCTTCAATTACGGTCTCTTTTGATTCTGCCGCCAACTCCATTTCATCCGACTTCTTGTCCGTATCTTCTTCAGGACCGGCAGACTTTTTTTCCGCTATCTTTTCTACATGCTTTTCTTCTTTTTTCTCAGACTCGACTTTTTCTACTGCACCCTCTGCAACCTGTTTCTTTTCAACAGCAGCACTTTTTTTGCCCTTTGTTTTCTTCTTTTTTCTCTTTTCTTTTTCCGGAGTAACGAGTTCGATCATTGAAACAAGCGCAGCATCTCCCGGACGTCTTCCCAGTTTAACAATCCTTGTATATCCTCCCGACATTGTACCAAAGCGCTCGTTAGCTTCACTAAACAACTTGTAAACGACGTCTTTCTCCCTTATTATTGAAAGCGCCTGCCGTCTGGCATGAAGATCTCCCCGCTTTGCAAGAGTAATCAGATGGTCTGCCCAGCGTCTTAATCCTTTTGCTTTTGTATCAGTAGTACGGATACGTTCATATTTAAACAGAGAAGTGACCATGTTTCTGAACATGGCATCTCTGTGGCTACTAGTTCTATTTAATTTCAATCCAGCTTTTCGATGTCTCATAGATCAGCTTGCTCCCCTTCTTCATCTGTATCTTCCTCAGGAGGCACAAATCCTTCAAGCTTCATACCCAAAGAAAGACCCATCTCGCTTAAGACTTCCTTAATCTCATTCAAAGATTTTCTACCAAAGTTTTTTGTCTTAAGCATTTCTGCTTCGGTTTTACTTACCAACTGATAAATCTTCAGTATATCGGCATTTTTGAGGCAATTAGCGCTGCGAACAGAAAGCTCAAGTTCATCAACACTTCTGTAAAGATTTTCATTAAACTGAGGCTCCTGCAGCTCATCAACTTTCTTCTCGACTTCCGGTTCAATTTTTTCATCAAAATTAATAAAAATTGTCAACTGCTCTTTTAAAATCTTGGCGGCGTATGCGACTGCATCCTCGGGCAGTATGCTTCCATCTGTCCACACCTCTAAGGTGAGCTTGTCATAGTCGGTTTTCTGCCCCACCCTGGCATTACCTACTACATAATTTACACGCTTAATAGGAGAAAATACTGCATCAATAGGTATTGTGCCTACAGGTGCATCTTCATCCTTATTTGCTTCGGATAAAGAATATCCTTTCCCGGCTTTAACGGTCATGGTTATAGCCAGTTTCGCATTCTTGGAAAGAGTTGCAATATGTGCATCAGGGTTAAGGACTTCGCATCTTCCGTCATCACTGATTATATCGCCGGCAGTTACTTTTCCCTCTCCTTCGACATTAATGTGAACTGTCTTTGCTTCGGCATGGGCTACTTTGAAACGAACCTCTTTCAAGTTAAGAATAATCTCAGAAACATCCTCGAGCACACCTGAAATAACACTGAATTCATGCATTACAGTATCAAATTTTACCGCTACTATTGCAGATCCATACAAAGAAGAAAGTATTATCCGCCTTAAAGCATTGCCAATCGTTATGCCAAATCCTCTTTCAAGAGGCTCACAAACAAACTTGCCATAAGTAGGTTTGCTGGTTACCTGCACCTTTTCCGGCCTTATCATTTCTTGCCAGTTCATGTACATAAGTTCATTTGACGACATATTTTATCTCCGGATTATATTTTATGGGGATTTAGTTATTCACTCATTCCAATTGCAAAAAAAACTGTCTTTTACTTGGAATAAAGCTCCACTATAAGCTGCTCCTGGATAGGCATTGTCAAATCTTCTCGGACAGGATAACCCTTTACCATACCTTTCAAGCCCTCTTTTTCCAAATCAAGCCACTGGGGAATACCTCTTCGGACAACGGCGTCAAGTGAATCTTTTATGGTCTGCATGTTACGGCTTTTTTCACGTATTTCAACAACATCACCCATTTTTATCATATATGAAGGAATATTTACCTTCTTGCCGTTAATAAGGAAGTGACTATGCTTGACAAGCTGACGGCCTTGAGTTCTTGAATTAACAAAGCCCAAACGATAAACAACGTTATCAAGCCGGCGTTCCAGCAATACAAGTAAATTTGTTCCAGTTATACCCTTCTGACGGTCCGCTCTCTTAAAAAACAGACGGAATTGCTTTTCGGAAAGACCATACATGCGTTTTACTTTCTGTTTTTCACGAAGCTGAATAGCGTAGTCTGAATTTTTTCTTCCACGACGCTGGCCATGCTGACCCGGTGGATAACTCCGTCTGTCAAAAGCACATTTATCAGAATAACAGCGATCTCCCTTTAGGAACAATTTTAAGTTTTCTCGTCGGCATAGCCGACAAACTGACCCTATATATCGTGCCAAATTCTCCTCCTTTTTTATATAGTGCTCGAACAAAAACTAGAAAATTTTTTCAAGTTCAAGGAAAGCGCAAATTTTAACCACAGGAATACATTGAGTATTTCGAGGATAGCGCTAAAGCTTCACTGCGTGCCAAAATTTAAGCCTGACGCAGAAATTGGAAAAATTAGCAGTTTTCGTTCTGGCACTATCTATACCCTACGTCTTTTGGGTGGTCTGCAACCATTATGCGGAATAGGAGTAACATCTTTAATCATAACAACATTAAACCCTGCGGCTTGCAATGAGCGAAGCGCCGATTCCCTTCCTGCTCCGGGACCCTTTACATACACTTCAACATTCTTCATCCCATGTTCCATCGCCTTTTTTACAGCGTCTGCTGCTGCCAGTTGAGCGGCAAATGGTGTGCTCTTTCGAGATCCTTTAAATCCCTGAACGCCGGCGCTTGACCAGGCAACAACGTTACCTGCGGAATCTGTAATAGTAATTATTGTATTATTGAAAGTAGATTGAATATGCACTATTCCATTCGGAATATTTTTCTTTTCTTTCTTTTTAGTACGGACTCTTTTAGCCATAAATAAAGCCTCTTTCTCCTCGTCATAGATGATTGTTGATTGTTGATTGACGATTGTTGATTGAAGGAATTTTATTAATTTTATAACAAAAAAGACAGAGCTAATCCCGCCCAGACGGGACACAAATCACCAGTCATCAATCACCAGTCACCAATCATCAATATCACTTCCTTTTCTCTCCACCTCTCTTCTTAACAGCCGATCTTTTCGGTCCCTTTCTTGTGCGCGCATTAGTACTTGTCCTCTGTCCACGCACGGGAAGCGATTTTCGGTGGCGAAGGCCACGATATGATCCAAAATCCATAAGTCTTTTTATATTCATAGAAACGTCGGTACGGAGCTCACCTTCAACCATATATTCACTGTCAATAACCTTGCGAATATTATTAATCTCGGCTTCTGACAAATCATCACTCTTGATATCATAATCAATGTTAAGCTTTGCCAATATATTTTTAGACACTGTCCTGCCAATTCCATAAATGTATGTCAGCGCTATCTCAATCCGCTTTCGCTTAGGTAAATCCACACCCGCAATTCTTGCCAAAGTTTACCCTCCTCTATCCCTGCCTCTGTTTGTGCCGTTTGTTTTCGCAGATCACTCTTACAACACCTTTTCTACGAATTATTTTACACTTACTGCAAATTTTTTTAGCTGATGCTCTTACTTTCATAAATAAATCTCCCCTTATGCCCATGCCCTTCGGGCAAGCTATTAGCTGTTAGCTGTTGAGCTTATCAGCTATAATGTGTTACCACTTAGCAACTTCTTGATATAATGAACCTAAAAAAGGAAATTCTTATACTATTATAGATTTTCAGATTGTTAGGTTCACAATTCAAGGTTAGTCGGCTTTTAACCCTGAACCCTGAACCCTGAATTACTCACTTTGATCTGTATGTTATTCTGCCACGAGAGAGATCATATGGTGAAAGCTCGACTGTAACTTTATCTCCCGGCAAAATTTTTATAAAATGCATGCGCATTTTCCCGGAAATATGCGCAAGCACCACGTGCTTATTTTCCAGTTCAACTTTAAACATTGCATTGGGCAAAGCCTCAAGAACCTTACCCTCTACCTTTATCGCCTCTTCCTTTGGCATTTTTAACTCCCATTCCTTTTACTTAAGATAATTGGACCGCTTTCTGTAATCGCAATCGTATGCTCAAAATGTGAAGACAAAGAACCATCCTTTGTTACAGCCGTCCATCCATCCTCAAGTATTTCAACATCATAATTTTTTTCATTCACCATGGGCTCTATGGCCAAAGTCATACCGGGTTTTAATCTGACCCCCATACCGGGCTTCCCAAAATTAGGTATCTGAGGTTCTTCGTGAAGCTTGCTTCCTATACCATGACCTACAAACTTACGAACTACAGAAAAACCAGCCGCTTCAACATGCGTTTGGATTGCATGAGAAATATCCGAAAGCCTGCCTCCCGGAATCGCCTTTTCAATACCTTTATAGAGGGACTCTTCCGTAACCTGAGTCAGTTTTCGGGTAGATTCGGATATCTTGCCAACGGCCACTGTGATAGCTGAGTCACCGTAATAACCGTTTAAAAGAACACCAAAATCCAGGCTAATAATAT
The DNA here is from genome assembly GCA_030611115.1 of Deltaproteobacteria bacterium. The sequence goes on along the minus strand of JAUWQK010000006.1, from coordinate 7,715 downwards.
CGCCTTCATTCAGCGGAGTTTTAGAAGGAAATCCGTGTACAACCGTGTTATTGAGAGATGCGCATATTGAATAAGGGAAACCCCTGTATCCCTTGAAAGCAGGAATTGCATTTCTCTCATAAGCCAAACGTTCTGAAAGATCATTTAAATAAAGAGTATCAATTCCGGGCTTTATCTCTGACTCAAGTTTAGAAAGAATTTCAGCAACAACCTGATTACTTGCATAGATCTTTTCAATCTCTTCGGGTGATTTTAAAATCACCATCTTAAAATCTTCCTTTGATCCTATCTCCGCTCTTTTTTAAAAAACCCTCGTAATGACGTGTCAACATGTGTGATTCTATTTGAGATACAGTATCAATGGCTACACCAACAACTATAAGAAGAGCCGTGCCGCCGAAATAAAAAGGAACGTTAAATTTTGATATTAAAATTGACGGAAGCACACATACTGCTGAAACATATATCGCCCCACCAAGAGTTATTCGAGTCAAAACTCTCTCAATATAGTCCGCTGTACGCTTACCCGGACGGATGCCAGGTATATAGCCGCCATGTTTTTTCATATTTTCCGCAACATCATCAGGATTAAATGTAATGGCAGTATAAAAATAACAGAAAAAGAATATTAGACCTACAAATAATACTTCATAAATAATGCTGCCGGGCGTTATTGCAGAGACAATATTCTGCATCCATGCAACTGCTATAAAACTGCCTATAGTTGCCGGAAACATCATAATTGATGATGCAAAAATAGGTGGTATTACTCCGGATGTATTAATCTTCAATGGAAGATGGGTACTCTGACCTCCGTACATTTTTCGGCCCACAACCCTTTTAGCATATTGTACCGGTATGCGTCGCTGACCCTGCTCAACAAATATAATGCAACCTACGACAGCTATCATAAAAACTGTCATAATTATGATTAAAAAGATTCCCATTTCTCCTGTTGAAAGGAGTTTAAAAGTATTTGCTATCGCAGTTGGCAGCCGGGCAACAATACCGGCAAATATTATAAGTGAAATACCATTACCGATCCCTCTCTCCGTTATCTGCTCACCTAACCACATAATAAAGGCGGTTCCTGCCGTCAGGGTAATTACGGTCATAAGTCTGAATTCCCATCCAGGATGTAGAACCACAGGAGCACCGCCAGGCGAAGTCATTTGTTCAAGGCCTACGCTGATACCGAACCCTTGTATTATACTTAACAATACAGTTCCGTAACGGGTATATTGTGTAATCTTTTTTCGTCCTTGCTCGCCCTCTTTTGACAGCCTCTCTAAATGCGGTATAACTACTGTTAAGAGTTGGAGAATAATGGACGCACTTATGTAAGGCATTATCCCCAGAGCAAAAACCGAGAGCCTCTCTAACGCACCGCCTGAAAACATATCAAACAGGCCAAGCAAAGTCCCTTTTGCTCGAGCAAAAAACGAGGCGAGCGCAACAGCATCTATGCCGGGAGTTGGAACATGCACTCCGATACGGTAAACTATAAGAAGAGCAAAAGTGTATAGTATCCTTTTTTTTAGCTCGGGTATTTTAAATATATTTCCGAACCCCTCGACAGCCATACTATAAAACCTCTATATTTCCACCGGCAGCAAGAATTTTTTCCCTGGCATTTTTACTGACAGTGTTTAACCGTACCGTAAGAGAAATTTTTATTTCGCCTTGACCAAGAAGTTTGATACCATCAATTTTACCCTTAACAAGACCGGAGTTAAAAAGAGCATCTTCATCTACTATGCTGTTTTTCTCAAATCTCGACAGGTCACGTATATTAACTACAGCAATATTTTTTCTGAAAATATTTGTAAAACCACGTTTTGGCAAACGACGATGAATAGGCATTTGACCGCCTTCAAAACCAGGTCTCACACCTCCGCCGGAACGACTATTATGCCCCTTAGTACCTCTACCGGCAGTCTTGCCTCTTCCTGAACCCACACCGCGACCAAGACGTTTCCGAGATTTTCGAGATCCCTTTGCCGGTGACAATTCATCAAGCCTCATCTATCTTCTCCTCCGCCTGCACTAAATGCGAAACCTTATTTATCATCCCCCGGATAGAAGGAGTATCTATAAATTCGATTGTTCTGTTTATCTTTGCAAGCCCCATACTACGCAATATTTTGCGATGTTTTTCAGGCCTTCCGATCATGCTTTTAACAAGAGTCACCTTCAATTTACCAGACATTTATATTTCCCTCTTACTGCTCATAATATTGAATACTGAATATTGAATATTGAATACTTGTGGAATCGCTTCGCTCTGTCTTTTTGTTATAGCTCATTGATGCGCAAACTGATTCTGAGATATACTTTTCTTGTAATTTCAATGAGTTGCCTCAATAAAAGGTCATTTGTTATGATCTCTGAAAATTAATAGAATACATTAAATTTTCAATCTTCAATAGTCAATTTTCAATTGTTATTTTACAAATCTTCTACCCTTTTGCCACGCTTGGCAGCTACCTGTTCACGACTTTGAAGTTGCCTTAGCCCTGTAACAGTAGCTTTCACCAAATTATGAGGATTATGGGATCCAATACACTTTGTAAGAATATTATTTACGCCGACTACCTCTAACACAGCCCGAACAGCACCGCCGGCTATAACTCCTGTTCCTTGTGAAGCAGGTTTTAAAAACACTTTCCCTGCACCAAACTTTCCTATAACCTCAAAGGGAATTGTTCCATCAATCAGGGAAACTTTAATCATGTTCTTTTTTGCTTTTTCTATACCTTTTCGGATCGCTTCCGGTACTTCCCCTGCTTTACCCAAACCATAACCAACACTGCCATTTCCATCACCGACAACAACTATAGCGCTAAAACTGAACCTGCGACCGCCTTTAACTACCTTCGCTACCCGGTTAATGTGAACTACTTTATCAATCAACTGACTTTCGTCTGTATCTTGTTTAAACAAGATTCCGCCTCCTTATTTAAAAATCCAAACCAGCTTCACGTGCACCATCGGAAACCGCCTTAACCCGACCGTGGTATAAAAAACCATTCCGATCAAATACTATTTTTTTAATTCCCTGTTCATTAGCACGTTCAGCTACAAGTTTTCCGACAAGGGTCGCCACTGAAACTTTATTTTTATATTCAGGAGATTCTTTGACTACCTGTTCCAAAGTTGATACCGAAGCCAAAGTATGTCCGGTGGTATCATCAATCAACTGCGCATAGATATGTTTTGCGCTTCGATAGATACTCAGCCTTGGCCTTTGTTGTGTGCCGAACATGGACTTTCTTATTCTTTTTTTTCTCTTCAAACGCGCAAGTCTTCTTTGATCCAACGAACCCATCTTATTTATCCCCTTCAGACAAAATCCGAACATCTAAGTAGGGGCACGGTGCGCCGTGCCCCTACAATTAGCGCCGTGCCCCTACTGCTATTTAGTGCCGGTTTTACCTGCTTTTTTATGTATATATTCCTCAGCATACTTGATCCCCTTGCCTTTATATGGCTCGGGCGGTCTTAATCTTCTAATTGCTGCAGATATTTGACCTAACTGTTCTTTATCAATTCCGGAAAGCTTTATAATATTATCTCTGTCAATAGATGCGGAAATACCCTCCGGCAGATCAAAATCGATAGGATGTGAATATCCAAGATTAAAAACTATACGATTACCACTAAGCGTGGCACGATAGCCTATGCCGTTTATCTCCAGAACACGTTCAAACCCCTTGTTTACACCGGTTACCATATTAGCGACAAGACTTCTGGTAAGTCCCTGCAATGACCTGCTGACTCTGTCATCATTTTTCATGGTCACATTCACAATGCCATCTTTTATTTCAAGATTGATTAAAGGATGTACGGATCTTGAAAGAGCACCTTTCTGTCCCTTGACAGTAACTATCCTGTCTTTATATAATACCTTTGTTTTATCAGGTATCTGTATCGGTTTTTTGCCTACTCGAGACATATAATAATACTCCTATCTGCTACCATATATTACAGAGGATCTCGCCTCCTATATTCTCATTCCTGGCTTTTTTGTCTGTCATTATCCCCTTAGATGTGGATAAAATTGCAATGCCCATGCCGTTTAAAACCGGCTTTATATCTTTACTCTTTACGTAAACCCTTCTGCTGGGTTTGCTGACACGATCAAGGCCAAATATCACCTTTGACTGTGCTTGCCCATATTTAAGATAGATACGCAAGACACCTTGTTTGGTATCTTTTATAAATTTATAATTCTTAATAAATCCTTCATTTTTTAATATTCTAGCTATCTCAATTTTCAATTTTGATGCGGGAATATTAACAACGTTGAATTTTGCCTTTTCAGCATTCCTGATTCTGGTCAACATATCTGCAATTGAATCGCTCATTGCCATTGTTTTCTCCGTAACTATATAACCTTTAACTATTTATTATAAATACAAAAATTACCAACTGGATTTTATAACTCCGGGAAGCATGCCTTGTGAAGCCAGATTACGAAAACAAATACGACAAATTCCAAATTTTCTCAAAAAACCTCTTGGCCTGCCGCAGATAGGGCATCTATTGTATGCCCGAACTTTGAACTTTGGTTTTTTAATAGCTTTCATTCTAAGAGCTGTTTTTGCCAAATTATCCTCCTTAATTCCTGAATGGCATGCCTAACAACTTAAGAAGTTCTTTTCCCTCTCTGTCGTTCTTAGCTGTTGTAACTACTGTTATATTAAGTCCCTTTATCCTATCGATCTTATCGTAATCGATCTCGGGAAAAATAATATGTTCTTTGATCCCCAACGAATAATTCCCGCGCCCATCTAAAGCTTTATCTGAAACACCTCTGAAATCACGAACTCTGGGAAGAGCTACGTTAACTGTCTTGCTATAAAAATCATACATGCGTATATGACGCATGGTAACCATACATCCAATCGGCATCCCTTCACGAAGCTTAAAAGCAGCGATTGACCTTCTGGCACGTGTAATAACAGGTTGCTGCCCTGATATAAGTTTCAGTTCTTCTCTAGCTGAATCAAGCAATTTTATATTATGGATAGCCTCTCCCAAGCCCATATTCAGCACAATTTTTTCAAGTTTAGGAACCTCCATGATATTCTGGTACTTAAAGGTCTCCATCAACTTGGGGATAACTTCTTTTTCATAATAGTGTTTTAACTGCGACATAATAATACCTTGTTATATTAAACGCTATAGATTCCCAGATAAATCATTTCACTGCGTTAGCCTTGTGAAATTAATTATCTGAAAATCTATATTTTTCAGTTGTCTATAATTTCACTGCACTTTCCACAGATACGGGTTTTTTTGCCATCCTCAAGAATCTGCATTTTGATTCGCACGGACGACATACACTTGCTGCACATCAACATGACATTCGACGCGCAGATAGGCGCTTCCTTTTCAACAATTCCACCCTGCTTGTTCTTAACATTAGGCTTAACATGGTGTTTTACCATATTAATATTTTCCACAAGCACCCGGTTATTCTTTCGGATTACTTTAAGAACACCGCCTATCTTACCTTTGTCTTTACCAATAATAATTTTGACCTTGTCATTTTTCTTTATAAGACATTTATCTGTTACCATAAGCCACTTCTCCCGGGACAATATTAATCCTACAAAACTTCAGGTGCTAACGAAATGATTTTCATAAACCTTTTGGCTCGAAGCTCCCTTGCCACAGGACCAAATATACGGGTGCCTATGGGTTCTTTATTTGCACTAATTAAAACAGCTGAATTATCATCAAATCTTATATACGATCCATCCGGCCTTCTGATTTCTTTTTTTGTACGAACCACAACAGCCTTCAAGACTTCTCCTTTTTTAACCTTGGCATTAGGTATGGCTTCCTTGACAGATACGACAATGATATCGCCGATACTTGCATATCTTCTCCTGGATCCTCCGAGAACTTTTATACAGTACAATACCTTAGCGCCCGAGTTATCTGCCACCGTCAATCTCGTCTCTGCCTGAATCATCGCCTTTAATTTCCTTATATCATCAAATACTAAACTCGTAATAAGTCATCAAATCAACGGCAAAGTAAAAAGTTCATATGCAAGGCATGCGAATCTTGAGGAATGAGCAGATGGACTTTTTACGAAGCCGTCAAATAGCTTTTTGAACTATCTCACTTACGCGCCATTTTTTTGACCTGCTAATAGGTCTGGATTCGGTTATTAATACCTTATCTCCTATCTGGCATGTATTGTTTTCGTCGTGAGATGAAAACGTAGAACGTCTTCTAACATACTTATGATAGAATTTATGTTTAACCGTTCTTTCAACCATAACAATCACGGTTTTATCCATCTTGTTACTAACTACTGTTCCCAATAGTTGCCTTCTCATTCCTTGCTTTTTCATAGGAGCATCTATTCTTCTTTATCTGTTTTGTTATACCTATAGATCCTCGCATATGAATTGATACTTTTTTTACCTTATATTAATAATGTGATGGTATCAATTCATGTGCTATGGACTATACCTTTACTTTTGGAAGCAAATAGATTTTGTTCACTTCAGATGGATTCTAAACCGATCGAGACCGAATTAAAAGGTTTACCCCAAATAGAAGAGCTTGCTCCAAAGATAAGTAAAATTTCCAACAGATTGGCGGAAATGTCTTCACAGGCTATTTGCCTGAATCTTAGTCGCTGGACAGGTCTGCCACAAAATGCTGACAGGGAGGAATTGGCTGCGCTTAAATCGGCGCTAAGGGGTTTGGGCCATCCCGTTTCTGATGAAGCTGACAGGAAGACTGCTCAATCGGCGCTTAACAAATCCTTACCTTTCCTATTAAAACATTTTCCATTGTGGGCGGTCACCAATCTTTCGATAGGTTCGCGTATTCCCTTAATACCGGGTTTATATGATTTGGCGATTTTAGATGAGGCCAGTCAATGTGATATACCTTCTGCAATTCCAATTATTTTCCGCGCTAAACGTGTCGGCGTAGTTGGGGATCCACACCAGTTGTCACATACTACCAAGCTGAGCAGAACAAAAGACGCTTTGCTGAGAAAACGTCATGCCATTGTCAAATTAGAAGAGCAGAGATTTTCCTATCCTGATAATTCACTTTATAACCTTTTTGCTCAGACAAATAATATTAGACCTGTCTTTCTTAGCGAAACTTATCGAAGCGTAGAAAGCATCGCAGACTATTCAAATCAAAATTTCTATGGTGGTCGTCTCCGGGTTGCGACAATGGCTGACCGTCTCAAAATTCCAGGCAACACAACTGCGGGAATTCATTGGACAGAAGTAATATCTGAAATAAAAAGCGGTGGCCCGTCCGGCTGTTTTGCCCCTCAAGAAATTGAAACAATATTATATGTTATTCAAGAAATGCTTATTAAGAATCGGTTCGAGGGCACTTTGGGAGTTGTTACACCTTTCCGCCAGCAGGCTAATTGGATCAAAGACCGGATTTAGGAAGATATGCCGATAGACGCTCTTCGATCCGCAGATGTAATTATAGACACGGCCCATGGCTTTCAGGGAGATGAGCGTGATGTTATGATATTGAGCCTGTGTGCCGGGCCGGATATGCCGCGAGGTTCACGAGCTTTTTTAAGAGAGACCGCAAACCTGATGAATGTTAGTGTTAGCAGGGCAAGGGCTGTCCTTCATATTGTGGGAAACAAAAGATGGGCTGCCCAATCAGGCATTCCCCACCTGGTAAGCCTGGCATTTCCTTCCGAAGAA
>JAUWQK010000236.1 GCA_030611115.1 Deltaproteobacteria bacterium | reverse complement strand
CCACAAACTCTAAATATTAGCACTTTAGCACTGACTTTGACGTTTCCCTGCCTTAGTCTCTGTCATGCTTGACAGGCGGTTAGAAGTTTTTCCAGATTGTACCTTGCAAAGTCTATCCCCGGATCTATGGATAGGGCGGTTTCGTAATATTGAATTGCCTCAACCGGCTTGCCCATTTCGCGGTAGTTTGAGGCAATGTTGGCATAGTCTATGGCCGAGCCGGGATTAATTCGGAGAACTTTTTTGAAACAATCTATAGCCCTTTCATGTTCCTTGAGTTTGAAATAACAAAATCCCATTGAATTATAGATGTCAGTTCTTTCAGCGTCAAGCTCTTCGCCTTTCATAAGAACTGAAACAGCATTGCGGTATTCCCCCATGTCTTTAAGACAAACACCCATATAAGAGTAAATGCTGGATATATCCTGGTCCGCAGGCTCAAGCTCAAGCGATTTTTTAAAGTAGGTTAGAGCGGTTTCCGGATCATTTATGGCAAGAAGGCATGAGCCAAGATAGAATTTGATATAGTACTTTTTGGGAAGAATATTTTCGATATTTTGAAGCCTGGATACAGCGCTTTCCGGATCATATGTGTTGGCAATATGCTTGGTTGCGAACATGCACACGCTGTTTCCCAGAGCCCTTTCCCTGAAGTGTGCACCTGGAATGATTGTATAAAAGGCCGGTATTTCCAATTCCGGATTCATTGTGTTTATAACAATTACTTCCATGCCTTTTTCTTTAAGAGCGGAGATGCAGCTTTCTATCTCGACTTTAATATTATTATCAGAAAGATCGGGAAGATTTTTAATATCAATCTCATTTGTCGGATTAATTACAAATTCAGCCTCCTCTATTTCTTTAAATTTGGGAAGACCGCTTGCGACGTAATTTGAGCTGGTATTAAAATCACCTGCAAGCTGGGCAACTTCTGTAAGGGCGCGGCTTAAAGATTTCTGAGGGTTAAGAGTTGTCCCTGCCGTCCAGACGATTTCACTGGTTTTTGGAAAAGTCAGCGGGTCATATGCCAGAACACCTGCAGTGGGGATACCGGTTTGCAGGGAAAAGTCTGAAATATATAATTTTATACCTGCATTTCTATACTTTTTTATCAATTCAACAACAATGGGATCTGTTGCCGAATCCGCTCTGATTGAAGGCACGCTCAATTTTTTATGACTTATTATTGATGATACATGCCTTTCCACAACTTCGCACATGCCCTGAGAAATAGCTTCTTCAACACAGTTGCCGGCACATGCACCGTTAAACTCGTTAATCGTGAAAAACCAGTCAAATGGAATCAGTATTTCTTTGTTCTGTGTCAGATTGAATGCTTTTGTCCATTTAAAAGGAAGATCTTCAAATATTTTTTCTGCAATTTCCAGATCATCGGAATCATCGTTGACAGACTGTGCAATCATCTCAAACGGGCCGGCTTTATCTTTTATGTTGCGATACTTTTCAATTAAAAAATTTTCCGGATTATTACGAAAGCTGAACAAGCTGAATCTTTCCGCCAGCTCCATTACAGCACTCGCCTCGGCCTGATGGGTAGTTCCCCCTTTCCCCATCTGTTTTCTTGTTCCGGTTAAAGCATATGCATCATTACCGCAAATGCTGAAATAAACAGGGATATCAAGCCTTCCATTATCAATTCTTACAGTATTTTCCAGAATATCAAGGTCGATTTTTTTAAGTTTTTCCTTGAACCTCTTAACTGTTTCTTCAGGCGGTAATATTTTATCCTGGTCAATATTATTATATTTAAATGCATCAGTTAAAATAATTTTGTTATCCATAATTAATTATTATTCCTTTGTAACTACTCAGGTGGATAGGCTGAAGGCTGAAGACTGTTAGGAAAAAACGCATTAAAAGCCATGTTTGATGCAAGAATCAGATATTTTCGCCAAAGTACGGCAATCGTGCTCTTCTGACCCCTTCAGTCTTCAGTCTAAACAGCTTCAGCCTGACTACGTGAGTAGTTACATTCCTTTTATTGTAATAGTTCACCGCCCGCTTCGCTCAAGACGCAGAGGACGCAGAGGTTGTTTTTTTAAGGAAAAATTTTCTAGTTTTCGTTCGGGCACTATTTAGATTGACCCAATTTATATGGTTTGATATAAAATTATTATCAATTGTGGGGATGTAGCTCAGTTGGGAGAGCGCGGCGTTCGCAATGCCGAGGTCAGGGGTTCGACCCCCCTCATCTCCACTTTTACTTTCTCCTTCCTATGCCTTCATGAGACTGCTATTTCAAACAGAATTTTATCATAGCTTACAGACGGTGTAATTTCCTTTTCTGCCTCATCATTTCTTTTGATATCGACAAGTCCGACTTGCTCAAGGAATTTAATATCAGTCGAAACATTTTTTACATCGCGCTCAGCGATTTTTGATAACTGACGGACAGATGAAGGTTTTTCCGTTTTAATCGCCTTCAAGAGTGCGAGTCGCTTCGGGGTTATCGCTTTTCTGAAAGCCTCAACACTTGTAAAATATACACCTTTTTCTTTTTTTACAGGATTTCCATCTGAAACATTATTACCGATTTAACAAAATTCATTTAAAGCGGTCTTAAGAGAACGGAAGAGCGGGGTGTTGGGAA
>JAUWQK010000265.1 GCA_030611115.1 Deltaproteobacteria bacterium | reverse complement strand
ACAAGGCAAATAAAGAAAATTGACCCTGAAATTGCAATTGTCATTTATACCATGTTTTCTGATAAAGAGTTTGTTGTCGATCTTTTCAAGGCGGGGATATCCGCTTATGTCCTGAAAGATGATCCTCTATCAGATCTGATTTTAGCATTAAAGGCTGTCGAGGGCGGAGGAACATATTTCAGCACAATGGCCCCCACGATTTTAGCCAGGCATATGGAGGAAATGGAAGAGAAATCTACGAGTAAGAATTCTTTTGATACCTTGAGCCAGCGCGAGGTGGAGGTTTTTCAGCTCCTGGCCGAAGGAAAGAAAATCAAGGAAATAGCCAAGCAGTTGTTTATAAGCCCGAAAACAGTGGAATCCCATAAATACAATATCATGGAAAAACTGCAAGCAGCATCAGTAATCGATCTCACCAAAATTGCTATCAGAAAAAACCTGATTAAAGTATAGGGATTTTCCTGATCAATATACTTCAAACCAAAACCACATTATTTAGTATGTAGAATAGTAGTATCATACAAGATATTGTGATCTGAAAACCGCCGGATAAATCTTTTCCCTGACACCGAATTTTTACCCCCATTTTTCTTTGTAATAACAGTCAGTTGTCTTCCCCTAAATGATAGACCTTTTATTTTCCAAGAATTCCCCATAAAAAAGCATAACTCTCCTGATTTACAACCTTTAACTGCCTATAATATTCTGCCAAATACCAAATACCAAACAACCAGTACCCAGTACCCAATACCCAGTCCCCAACAATACGGAGTTTTTCATGAACGAAAAAATATTAATCATTGATCGTGAGCCGGATATTCGGAAAGCCCTTGAATCCCTTTTGAGAAAAGAGAGTTATCAGGTACGAAACGCCTCAATGGGCGAGGAGGCGATTGACACTCTTAAATCCAACACATTTGACCTGGTTATTATGGATATCAATATGCCGGGCACAAATGGCCTTCAGCTCATGAGGAATATTAAGGAACTGGAAAAAGCCATAGAAGTCATTGTCCTTACCGGTCTTAACAGCATTAACAATGCCGTGCAGGCATTGAGAGCTGAAGGAGCCTTTGATTTCATTAGTAAACCCCTGGAAAACTATGATCAACTGCTCATCAGCGTAAAACAGGCATTGGAGAAACGCAGGTTGAACATAGAAAAGAGCGCATTTGTCAGGGAGATAGGGAACCATCAGTCTGCGGAGAAAAAGATTCTTATTGTCGATGACAATCCCCTGATTCAGGAACTGATTAGCGAAATGCTCTCAGCTCATCAGTACGAAACAGAAGTTGCATCAAGCGGTTTTGAAGCCGGGGCCAAGGTTATGAAGTTTAAGCCGTGCCTTGTTATTCTGGATCTTATCATGCCTGGAATTAGCGGATTTAAGGTATGCAGATCGATAAAGGAAGATCCGGATACCTCTCACATAAAAATATTGGCTATCACAGGTTATGATACCAAAGAGAACTTGGACAGAATCATGGAGGCAGGCGCTGATGGTTATCTGGCAAAACCTGTGGAGATGGACGCGTTACTTCAACAGATAGAAGACCTTTTGAATAACGATAAGTATTTCACGATGAACCAAAAAGGGTGAAAACGTGGCTATACAACCTAAAATGAGCGATTTTTTACAAAAGATGGCTGAAAAATACAGACTCCTGGGAAATGACTGAGGTGAGATTCAGAACAAAACTAATGTTGATTTTTTCATTGCTCATAGTTCTGATATGCGGCGCCTTTTTGTTCTTTTCATTAGGATTTCATGAAAGGTTTGGCGCGCAAGGTGCGGAAGACGCTGGTTAATAACCATTATAAGCTCAGGCAAAGGAATGTATGATGGCTGAAAAACCAA
>JAUWQK010000040.1 GCA_030611115.1 Deltaproteobacteria bacterium | reverse complement strand
ATACCTCTATCTGCCCGGATTGTCGCGCTGGCTGATGTATATGACGCTATTGCAACAAAGCGAGTTTACAAGGATGCCTACTCCCACGAAAAGACCGTCGATATTATTGCAAACGAAAAAGGCAAGCATTTTGATCCCGAGGTGGTGGCAGCCTTTCTTGTCCTCAAAGACAGATTCATGACGACATGCAGGGAGAAGTGTCAAGATGATTTGTGAAAAAGCCATTAGCTGTTAGCTCTTAGCTGAATGTGTTATCTGTTTGATTTTTTAAGCTAAAGGCTAATTGCTAAAAGCTAACTGCTAAAAATCTTCAAACGGAATTGCGGATTATCGTTTCTTCTTGCCGAATTCTATCCGGCCTGTCCGCTGGCGGAAGAGCAACCTGATGGGGGTTTTGTCTAACCCGGCGCGTTCACGGATCTGGTTGATAAGATACCTCTTGTATGAAAAATGAACTGCATCAGGATAGTTTACAAAGCAAACGAAAGTAGGTGGTTTTGCAGTCACCTGGGCAGCATAATAAAATTTAAGCCGTTTTCCCCGAAAGAGTGAAGGCTCATTTTTTTTGATTGCCAGTTCCATTATTCTGTTTAATTGACCGGTTTTTATACGTGCTGCATACTGGCCGTAAACTTCATCAACATACGTGAATATCCTCGGAACTCTCAGACCGGTAAGAGCGGAGATAGTAATGGCCGGGGCAAAACTTAAAAATTTTGACTCTATTTTTAATTGCTCATAATATTTTTTTGCAGTTTTACTGTCTTTTTCAACAAGATCCCATTTATTAAGCAGCATTATACAACTGCATTTTCTCTCAAAAGCATATCCTGCGATATTTATGTCCTGTTCTGTAATTCCCTCGTCTGCATCCATGACGATAAGGGCAACATCACATCTGTCAAGGCTCCTTAAAGCTTTGATTATTGAAAACTTTTCAATCTTCTTTGATACTTTTCCTTTACGTCTGATACCGGCGGTATCTATAAGAAGATATGACTTTCCGTTAATATTGCAGACAGAGTCAATTGCATCGCGAGTTGTTCCCGGAATATCGCTTACAAGCAGGCGTTTTTCACCCAGGATGCGGTTTATGAGAGATGATTTGCCGACATTCGGTCTGCCCACGACAGCGAGCTTTATCATATCTTCTGTTTGCACTGAGTCATATTTTGGAAATGCTAATATCAGATCGTCGAGAAAATCATGCACACCATAGCGGTGTTCAGCGGAAACAGGATACAATTTTTTTATCCCAAGGCTGTAAAAATCATAAAGATTTGTCTCCTGTTCAAGACCGTCTATTTTATTAACAGCATAAAAAACCGGTTTTTCCGTTGTGCGGAGGATTTCGACAACATCTCTATCATAGGGTGATATCCCGGCTTTGCCATCAAGCAGAAGAATTATAACATCAGCATCTTCTATGGCCTGGAGTACCTGAAAACGGATTTCATTTGCAAAATCATCCTTATCATCACTCAAAAAACCTCCTGTATCAACCAGGGTAAATACAATGCCATTCCAGGAAGCATCGCCGTAATTCCGGTCTCTTGTGACACCAGGGAAATCATCGACAATGGCATTTCTCGATCTGGTAATGCGGTTGAAAAAGGTGGATTTGCCGACATTTGGGCGGCCAACAATTGCAACAATAGGTTTCATGGTTTTATATAATAAAGGTTGAAGGTTGAAGGTTGAAGGTTGAAGCTTCCTGACAGCCTTGTTCGCTTCAGTTTCAGGTGTGATCAAATTAAAAACATGAAAAACTCACGTATAACATATCGTAAAGAAAGAACATGCCCTGACTGAAAACATCAGTAACAATTCAAAAAGCCCTTAATAAGCAATGACAACATCATACATGGTTCTTTCTTAACGATATCTAATACGCTCAAACAGTTTCCTGTTTTGAATGTATCACACCTGAAGCTTACGCTCATCCGGTTTGTTTCATATTATCTAAAGTAATACGAGTTTTGTGAATTTCCGATAAATATTTATAGTTGTTTTGTTTTAAAATTATATGATAAGCAACCCGATTATATCTTTCAACAATAAAGATTGATGGCTTTGTAAAAAGTCCATCTGTTTTTTTGACAGGACATACAGGATGATCAGGATATAAGACCTGCCAGTCGGCAGGAAAATAAAGAAATCAACTAACTGTGAACCGTGAACCTGACAACCCGAATAGTTATTTATTATGATAATAATAATAGGCATTGAAACATCCTGCGATGAAACCGCTGCATCAATAGTTGTTGACGGCTCTGAAATTTTATCTTCCGTAGTGTCTTCTCAGGTGGATGTGCATCATAAATATGGCGGCGTTGTGCCTGAGCTTGCTTCAAGAAAACATATAGAAGACATTGTACCAATTGTAAAGGAAGCTGTCAGCAAGGCTGGTATTAATTTTAAACAAATTAATGCATTGGCTGTAACCCAGGGCCCTGGGCTTATAGGCTCATTAATAGTAGGTTTTTCATTTGCAAAATCTTTTGCTTATACCCTTGGTATTCCATGGATAGGTGTAAACCATCTTGAGGGGCACATAAATTCTGTTTTTCTGGAATCAAATTCGCCGACATTTCCTTTTGTGTCACTTTTGGCTTCAGGCGGTCATACAAGCATCTATTATGTTAAAGATCATACAGAGATGGAACTTATGGGGCAGACAAGGGATGATGCAGCCGGCGAGGCTTTTGATAAAGTCTCAAAAGCAATAGGCCTCGGATATCCAGGCGGGCTAATTATAGACAGGCTGGCTAAAAAGGGAGACCCGTCGAAAATAGTTTTCCCACGGGCATACCTTGATAAGTCCGGCTTTGACTTCAGCTTCAGCGGCTTAAAAACTGCGGTGAACCGCTATATTCAGACTCACGGTGATGAATATAAAGATCAGACTCCAGATATTCTTGCCGGGTTTCAGGAGTCGGTCGTTGATGTTCTTTCATATAAAGTTTTAAGCGCAGCAATAGAAAAGGGTTGCGACCGGATTTCTATTGTAGGAGGCGTGGCGGCGAACAGCAGATTAAGAGCAAGGGTTATTAAGGATGCTGAACAGAAAGGAATTAAAGTCCATATCCCTTCAATTGATCTCTGCGGCGATAATGCAGCCATGATTGCTGCTACAGGCTATCATTACTTAAAGAATGGAAAGTCTTCAGGTATTAGTGATGATGTGTATTCGAGAATTAAAAACTGTAACTTCTCAAAAAATTAGGGTAAAATAAAAAGAAATATTGGATTCTATCACGTCATTCCCGCGAAGGCGGGAATCCAAAGCATGATACGATGGATAAACAATTCTATGTTTACATATTGGCAAGCAAGCGCAATGGAACACTATACATAGTGCCTGAACGAAAACTGCTAATTTTCCCAATTTCTGCGTCAGGCGCAAATTTTAATCCTCAAAATACCCCATGTATTCCTGCGGTTAAAATTTGCACCTTCCTTGAACTTGAAAAAATTTTCTAGTTTTCGTTCGGGCACTACATAGGGGTAACCTCGGATCTTGTACAAAGAATATGGCAGCACAAAAATAAAACGGTTAAAGGTTTTACCAAAAAATATAATGTGGACAGACTTGTGTATTACGAAACGCATTCTAATGTAGAAAGTGCCATTACAAGAGAAAAACAAATGAAAAAATGGCGAAGAGCTTGGAAGATACGATTGATAGAGGGAGAAAATTCCGATTGGAATGATTTGTATGATAATATCAGATTATGAACTGGATTCCCGCCTTCGCGGGAATGACGTTTGACGTGAGGTAACCAGGATTATATAAAACTTTTTAGATATCTTTCCTTCGTTTTCAGTATTCTTTTTACAGATTCCTTTCCTTTAGCCTTTATGTTTTTAGAATTCTTAAGATCCTTTAGAATTTTCTCATATGCAATTTCTATATTCGGGCCTTTGTGGCAGATTAGAGCAATGTCGATATCTGCCGAAAGTATCTGTTTTATGACAGTTTTTATTTCGTAATTGCTTTTAATTGCTCCCATATCCAGATCATCTGTTATAACTATTCCATCAAAACCCATTCTGTCCCGAAGAAGATCTTTTGCAATTTTAATTGAAAGACTTGCAGGCCATTTAATGTCTATTTTGCTATAAAGTATGTGCGATAGCATAATTCCAGCCACATCGTGCTTTATAGCTTCGTAAAACGGACGAAGATCACTTGATTCTAAAGTCTGGAGATCTGCATCAAGCGGAGGCATTTCAATATGAGGGTCAAGCACAGTTCTGCCGATTCCTGGAAAATGCTTTGCAACAGCCATGATCCCGTTTTGTTGAAGTCGCTCTATTAGTGTTACTCCCAACTTTGATACCCATTCCGGATCATTCCCAAAAGATCTCTCTCTCATAACACTTTTCTTGTTATCAAATGCCACATCCAGTACAGGTGCCATGTTCATGTTTATCCCGACATTTTTCAATTCAGAAGCGGTTATTTCTGCAAAATGCATGACATCTTCTACATTTTTCATATCTGGATTGCCCTGAAACTGCGTAAAAGGCTCTTTCAGTCTCGCTACCTGTCCTCCTTCCTGATCAATTGAGATAAATAGTGGTGGTTGGCCGCATTTTACCGCATATTCCTGAACCGACATACACAGGTCTTTTATCTGATCCGGGCTGGTCAGGTTCCTTGAAAACAGAATGATTCCTCCAATCTTCAGGCTATCAACAAGAAAAATCAGGTCATCATTGAGCCTGGTTCCGTCAAATCCTGCCATCAGGCGCTGGCCGGCAATCTGTTCATTTGAAAGTGCTGAAATATCCATTATTATTTACCTAAAATTCCAAATTCCATTATTTGCTTAATTGGTGACTACTCACGTAGTCAGGCTGAAGCTGTTTAGGCTGAAGACTGAAGGAGTCAGAAGAGTACGATTGCCGTACTTTAGCGGAAACATCTGATTCTTACACCAAACATGGCTTCAAAATGCGCTTTTTCCTAACAGTCTTCGGCCTTCAGCCTATCCACCCGAGTAGTCACAATTATATTGCTATACAACGCTCTCCCAATAGGCATCTACCCTTGCTTGAATCTTTTCCAGAACCTTTTCATTCCGTGTCGGGCTAAAAAGATGGGCAAATCGCCCTTGTATTTTTAGATATTCTTCAACCAGTGGACGTTTGCCCTTAGGAAGCGGAACCCTGGTATGCACCACTTTCCCATCGATGTATTCCTTGAGCGGCCATACACCTGTTTTGACAGCAAGTTTTCCAACCTCAACTGTTTTTGCCGGTTCAAAATGCCAGCCCGTTGGGCAAGGAGAAAATGCTATGAATAGTTTGGACCCCTTGAGATCCTTTGCTTTTTCAATTTTGCGTGCCAGATCCAGAGGTTCGGTACCTGCCACAGTAGCCACATAAGCAGGCCTGTGGGCAGCCCAGATAGCAAACAGGTCCTTTTTATATCTCTGGTAACCCTCTGGCCCTTTACTGGTAGCTGTTCGTGCTGCATGAGGAGTAGCGGCTGAAAATTGATATCCGGTATTTCCATATCCCTCGTTATCATAGCAGATATAAATAAAATCCAGGCCCCGATAGATCGCAGATGAAGTGATAGCCCCATTCCATAAGCAGCGCCGTCTCCGGTAAGGACCACGACTTTGAGATCCTCCTCGGGCTTTAGACGACCCTTCCGTATAAGTAAGTCCAGAGCATCTCGTATTCCCTGGGCTCCGGCAGGAGCTGAAGCCATGGCAGTATAGATCCAGGAACCCTTGAAAGGAGTAAAAGGGTAAATGGTGAGCAGAGTCATACAGCCGGCTGCATTTACAAAAACAGTCTTTTCTCCCAGGATATCACAAAATATTTTGATAGCTCCTAAAGCTCCACAGCCGGCGCAGGCAGACGTTCCAGGTCCCAGAACATGGGTTGAGGGCAAATCTTTTATACTTTTGAGACTACTTTCTTTCATCTCTTTTCCCTTCCCTTTCGCTGCTCGACCTTTGCTATTGACTGAAGCCCTTTCATCTGTATCAGTTCTTCCTTGCTATAAAGAAGTCTGGGAGGTGGAGCTTTGCCTGTCTCGACAGCCCTTATGGTCACTGCAACCATCTCGTAAAACTCTTCACGAGTTATATCACGGCCACCCAGCCCCCCAATAAAGCTGACCATGACGGGTTTGTCTGCCATGCTATAAAGGGCTGAACAGAGCTCGGTATAAAGGATACCTCCTTTTCCCAAAGAGATGTTTTGGTCAATGACGGCGATTCCCTTTTTGCCGGCGAGTGCGCGGACAATCGCCTTTGCCGGAAACGGCCGTAAGAGACGAGGCCGGAGAAGTCCAACCTTGCGCCCGACACTCCGCAGCCGATCCACGGCATCTTTGGCTTTTGTAGCAAACGATCCCATCATGAAAAAAATGACTTCCGCATCTTCCGTTCGGTATGATTCAACTGGCTGGTAAGATCTTCCAAAAAGTTCTTCAAATTCTTTAGAAGCCTCTTCAAATATCTCTAAGGCATTCAGGGAAGCAAGATGAGTTTCATAACGAAAATAAGAATATTGGGAGCCTCCAAGGACGGCAACACCTTGGGAAATGGGATCTCCTGCGCGAAACCGGGCTTCTCCCGGATCATAGGGAGGCAAGAATTGGTCAACCTTTGCGTCATCCGGAATTTCTACCGGTTCACGGGTAAAAGAGAGATAGAAGCCATCCAGGTTGACAATAACGGGAAGCCGCACCTTTTCATCTTCCCCCAGCCGGTAAGCCAGGAGAACCGAATCCAGCACCTCCTGACAAGTCGCACAGTGAATCTGGAGAAAACCGCTGTCGCGTGCGGCCAGAACATCATCGTGGTCAGGTTCAAGGCTGATAGGAGCAGACAACGCCCTTGAGACATTGACAAGAACAAAGGGTGCACGCCAACCCGCTACTGTGTAAATCATTTCCATCCCATACAACAAACCCTGGCTGGAGGTTGCGGTAAAAGTGCGCACGCCTGTTGTGGCGGCAGCTCCTGCTGCGGTTATCATAGAGTGCTCAGACTCCATGGTCGTCATCCGGCTGTCCATCCGGCCTTCGCCAATCCATTGGGCAATGGTTTCGATAATCTCGGTCTGAGGGGTAATTGGAAAGGCTGGTATATAGTCTATTCTGGCAAGACGGGCACCCCAGGCCGCAGCTCCGTTTCCTGTTAAGAGCTTGCGTATCACGAGATCTCTCCTTCCTGTGTGGGTTCAGGTATAGCATCGATGGCATGAAGAGGACATTGCGCCAAGCAGATCAGGCAACCTTTGCAATGCTGGTAGTCGATCTGCGGATATCCTTTGGCATCAAGGCTGATGACGCCGTCAGGACAATAGATATTGCACAACGCACACCGATTACATTGTTGAAGGTCAATGACCGGCCGCAGGCTACGCCAAACACCGGTTTTCACATTAAGAGTGGTGGCTGCCGCATGGATATAAGGGGCTGAAGTACCGGCATCCTCAAAAGGCAGATCTATCCAATTGGGACTTTCATAAGAATCTGCTGACGGATCTTCTGTTTCTGTTGTACACCCTGCATATGCTTCTATTTGGTCATAAGCATTCATCGCTGCGGCAAGGCTTTCTTCGACAATTACCTTTCCCAGTGGCTGGAGCTGCTCGTGGATGGCTTCCTCTAAAGCACTTTTGGAAATTACCCCTACCAGTTGGGCAGCGGCACCAACACATGCAACTCCCAGCAAGGGAAGGCCTGCGTGGCCTTTGACTGCTGCCTGAGTGCTAATTGAAAGAACCAGCCCTTGCAGGTTGAGTCGTTTCTTCCATAATTCCGTGGCCTCGTCAGTTGCGATAAGAAGGACTGTTCCTTCCGTCACTCCCGGCAAAACACCGGCTATCGGCAAAAGCAAGAGGCTATCATCGGTTACAATGACAAGATCAGGCTTATTGATGATGCCCCGCTCGTTGATGATTTTTTTAGAGGCCCGAACAAAAGCAAATATAGGGGCGCCACGGCGTTCCGCACCATATCGGGGAGAGTCCTGTACCTCATAGCCTTCCAGAAAGAAAGCTGTTCCCAGAATGCGACTGGCGGTCTTTATGCCCTGTCCCCCTCGTGCATGGAAGCGGATACGAAACATTTCGTGAGCCTCTTTTTCTAAACCGTCAATTTTTAAAACAAAGACCAGCGCCTGCAACTCATGGCCTTCTTCACCTTTGTTGGCGGCCTCCTCTAATACCTGCAAGGTGTTCTCCCGAATCTTTTCTTCGATGGTCTGAAAAGCCAGTATTTGGCTTCCGCCATGATATTCCACCGCAGCGCAGATGACACCACCGGCATTAGCGATAAAATCCGGAATCATAAGGACACCGCGCTTTCCCCAGCACCTTTCAGCTCGATTAGCCGAAAAACATCAAGCCCCGTGGGATTGTAAATCGTTCCTCGCGAATCTGCCGCCCCTATCAGCACGGCGCCCTTTGAGTAACAATTGAATCGTCTTGGATATCCCTGATTTCGTACATAATTTATCTGTTGGTGTCAACTTTTTTGTACCAGTACGCCATATTCCTGTATAACCTAAGTTGAATTCCTTAAGCAAAACTCAGGAAATAAGGGCTCGGTAAAAAATAACTTGGTAGAATTTGCGCCCAAATTTGCCGTAGATTTAATCGATCTGATTGAGCAAAACCGCAGGAATAGCGAGTTATTTAGAGGCCAATTTTACTAAGATCAGGTGCGAATGAAGATCGGTTAAAGATATGGTGAAGTTGGGATGCAAAAATGCCAAGTTATTTTTTACCGAGCCCTAAGATAATTATTTGACTTTTAAGAATATATTCATTAATAAAAAAATTAAGTGGCTTGGAATAGTAAAAACATAGGTAACTACTCAGGTGGATAGGCTGAAGGCTGAAGGCTGTTAGGAAAAAGCACATTTTGAAGCCATGTTTGGTGCAAGAATCAGATATTTTCGCCAAAGTACGGCAATCGTGTTTTTCTAACCCCTTCAGCCTTCAGTCTAAATAGCTTCAGCCTGACTGCGTGAATAACGAAATAACCATTACATTCATGACAGATCCTAAGGGGTAGCGAAAAAAAGGTTATGGAGTATCGGTAACTGTTTTCTCTTTTAGCCGG
>JAUWQK010000168.1 GCA_030611115.1 Deltaproteobacteria bacterium | reverse complement strand
GGCCGGTTGGCGCATTCTCAAAACTCTTTATACTTCCATCGGGAAGAGCTATGTTTATCATTATATTCTCACCAGGGAATAAAATTATAAGTTGTTTTTATATCTTCTTTTAGTTATATTTTTTTTATTCGATTTTAAAATAATTTAAATAGCGAAGCGACATCATTATTCGACGTTCGATGTTGGACGTTCGATGTTCATCTTTTAATTTGTTATTCTTTGCCAAGTTAGGCAAAATGGTCTTGCCGGTCAAGAAAAAAACTTTATTTATGAAAACCAAGTATACGCTAATAAGCACTAAAACAGATCTTGAAAAAATTACAAGGGATTTAAAGAAGGAAAAGTCCATTGCCTTCGACGTAGAAGCGGACTCAATGTATCATTTTAAAGAAAAGGTCTGTCTGATCCAGCTTGCTACGAAAAAAAAACATGCTGTAATTGATCCTTTACAGATCCAAGACCTCTCTTCGCTTAAAAGCCTTTTCTCAAATAACGATATTAAAAAAATTTTTCACGGTGCCGACTTTGATGTACGCAGTCTTTACAGGGATTTCAATATAAAAATAAAAAATCTTTTTGATACCCAGCTTGCCTGTATGTTTTTAGGAATCAGGGAAACGAGTCTGGATGCGGTACTTAAAAAAAGATTCAACATCAGTCTTAATAAAAAATACAGAAAAAAAGACTGGTCCAAAAGACCTCTGCCGGAAGAGATGATAGAATATGCTGTAAAAGACACGACATATCTTATTAAACTTGCAGATATTCTGGATAAAGAACTCAAAAAAAATGGCCGTACTTCATGGGTTCACGAAGAATGTGAAATTTTAAGCAAAGTAAGACCTGCCTTACTCAATAGCGAACCATTATTTATGAAATTCAAAGGAGCCGGCAAGCTAAACCCTAAATCTCTTGCTGTCCTTGAAGCACTTCTTCAGTTTCGGTTAAGCGTGGCTGAAAAAAAAGACAAGCCTTTGTTCAAGATAATTGGCAATAATTCCCTGATAAAAATTGTTAAGGAAAAGCCTGCTGACTTGAGGCGATTAGAAAAAACAAAAGCATTAAGCCAAAAACAGATTGAAATGCATGGCGATGCCATAGTCAGGGCTGTAAACAATTCCCTGATGCTGCCTGCAGCAGACCAGCCTGTTTATCCGCGCAGGAAAGCTCCGGTTTTACCGCCTGAAGTTCCATTAAGGGCAAAGGCTGTTAAACGCTGGAGAGATTCGAAAGCTAAAGAATTAGGATTAGATCCAGCTATAATCTGCAATAAATCAATTATAAACTCAATTGCAATTCAAAACCCAACACATTTAATAGATCTTTCAAAGATTAAAGAAATGAAAAAATGGCAGAAAAAAGAATTTGGCAGAGATATCCTGGGGGTATTAAAAAATGAAACTCATTAAATTAACGACTATCATTTCTCTAATTTCAGCTTTTTTACTATTGTGTAATGCAAACCGCGATGTCCAGTGCGCTGAGAATGAAAATCAATGTTTTAAATGCCATACCAGCGCTAAAAATCTTATAAAAATTACACGGGAAATAGCTGAAACCAGCCCGTCCAAACCTGCAATTTCTTCTGAAACCTCAGGTGAAGGTTGAGGAGGCTTTGTGGAGCCGTTGGCTCCGCATGAGAAGGTGTTTGTTGACTCCTCTTTTATAGAAGACGAAAATCATGGTAAAATTGGATGTCATGAATGTCATGGAGGTAACCCCGATGATGCTGACTGGAAAACAGCGCACAAAGGTGTAATAAAAGATCCTTCATTTCCTGATCCTTCAAACACATGCGGATCATGCCACGATGATATTGCCAGGCATTACAAAAGCAGTCTTCATATTAATCTGGGGCCATTCAAAAAAATTATCGATAAACGGTCAAGTCTTGACAAAATTGTGCATTCAAAAGTCGATGATGCAAGAAAATCTCATTGTACTTCCTGCCACAGCAGTTGCGGTCAGTGCCACATCAGCCGTCCTGAATCTGTGGGTGGAGGGCTGTTGGATGGCCATATTTTTCAGAAAAGTCCCCCAATGAACCTGGTATGCACTGCCTGTCATGGAAGCCGAATAAAAAATGAATATTTTGGTGAAAATAAAGGGATGCCTCCTGATATACACAAAGAAAAATACTTTAAATGCAGTAACTGCCACAAGGCAGATGAAATGCATGGAGACGGCAAGGACTATGCAAACCGGTACGAAGTTGAGAACGGCCCTAAGTGCTTGAACTGCCATGCAAATATTTATGATTCAAAGTCATCAATAAACGCAAAGCAGCACATATTACACAGAGACAGGGTCAGTTGCCAAGTCTGTCATTCAGTAAAGTACAAGAATTGTTATGGCTGTCATGTAGAAAAGGACAAACAGGGCATTGAATGTTTTAAAACAAAACGCTCAACCATTGATTTTAAAATAGGTTTTAATTCTCTTAAAAGCAAAAAAAGGCCCGAAAAGTTTGTTGTCGTACGCCATATCCCTGTAGATCAGGAAACCTTCGCTTATTATGTTGATAACGGGCTTTCTAATTTTGACAAACTTCCCACATGGAAACCTGCAACTCCTCATAATATCAGGAGGCAGACCCCACAAAATAAAACATGCAATTCATGTCACGGAAATACCAATCTTTTCCTGCTTGAAAAGGACGTAGAGCCGGCTTATAAAAATGCAAATAAAAACGTTATTGTATCGCCGGAAATGATACCGAAAAAGATAGACAAATAGAACAACAGTTCAGTAAGGCACAAAAACATGTAAAAAGTCGAGAGGTCAATCACTCAACCAATTTCCCACTCGACTACTCAACAAATACCAGAGGAGGATTTTTATGAAAAAATATTCGACGCTTATCATTGCTTTATTATTAGGAGTCAGTCTTATTATAGGTGGTTGTACAACCCCCAAAGTGATGACCACCAAAGATCTAACCCCAAAAGTGATGACCGCCAAAGATCTGGTCGCTGAAGCCAACGAACATGTAACCAATGTTCCTGTTTCGGTTGCAAAGGAGTTGCTCGATGAAGGAGGGTATATCTTTCTTGATGTAAGGACAGCAAAAGAATTTAAAATGGGTCATATACCGGGGGCCGTTCATATTGAGAGAGGCTTGCTGGAATTTATGATCAACAATCAAGTACCTGATAAAAATGCCCAAATCGTCGTTTACTGCAAGGTGGGAGGGCGCGGATCACTTGCCGCCCATACTCTGATACGCATGGAATATAAAAACGTTAAAAATATTGAAGGCGGCTGGGTTCCCTGGGAAAAGGCCGGCTATCCTGTTGAGTAATTCTCTGCTCTAATTTAATATAACGGTTTACGGTTATCGGTTTAGAGTTCACGGTTTTTTTCAATGAACAATACCTCGGAAGGTTGCAAATTGCGTTTTTTTCGGTGAGCAATGAGCATCAAGAGCGAGGCGCGAAGACGTGTAATAGTAGGGGCACGATGCATCGTGCCCCTACCATCTGCCTGAGCAACGCAGCTTTTGATGTTTATGGCCAGCGAAAAACCGCAATTTGTGGCCTTTCGAGGTATATACAACGCCTGAAGCATTTTCACTGTTAACCGTGAACTGTTACTATTAGGGCTTGACCTGACTTTTAAGAAGATCTTTTAATCCCTCCAGGGTCCCCTTCCACACTGCATCATCTCCAGCCATTATTGATACTATAATGTTTTTCTCCACACTGACTTCCAGGACTATTTCTTCGTCTCCGGCCTTGAATACAGCTTCACCCCATCTTTCCGCCGGAAGACCTGTTATTTCACAATCGTAATCTGTTCTTATTTCTCCTGTCATTCTTATCTCGCTCATTATCTCCTCCTAAATTATCTTCCCATGTAGATTTACCGATACCTCGCGGCCCAAACAAAAAAGCTCTGTTTTGTATCCCTGAAAAAGCGAGTTATTGTTTCCATAATAGAGCTTGCTTTTGCATTATGTCAAACAAAAGTGTGGGTAGCCCAAAGTAAAATATAACATTATCAAGGTTGCAATCGGAAAAAAACAACTTATATTTTTAGAGTACTCCATCAAGACACGGAGATACCGACAAGATAAAAAAATAGTAACTACTCAGGTGGATAGGCTGAAGGCTGAAGACT
>JAUWQK010000186.1 GCA_030611115.1 Deltaproteobacteria bacterium | reverse complement strand
ACAGAACAGGTGTCCCATCTTGCATGTCCAGTCCTTTGACGTAAATGACGTTGTCTTCCCTCCTGAGAACTTCCAAAACCGACATGCCGATGGGGTTGGGTCGGATTGGCGAACAAATGCTGAAAACGCCCAGTTGCTCTTCACGGTGTGGAGGTGTCTGGCTGAGAAACGGTGAAGTGAATTTCGGGCTTCGATGGAAATGGAAAATCACGACAATGCGTTGGCTGGCTCTGATATCTTTGAGTCCGTGCAGATATTTTTCATCAATGACTAATGTCCCCTCCTCATCCGAAACACTCCAATGCCGGGGAATTTTTTCTGCATCAGTCTGCACAAAACCTATAGGTTTCATTTCGATGTTCATGTTAGGAGACATTTGAAAGTACCCCCTTATACAGCTCTTTCGCATTATAAGAACTCCGGACAAACGGCCCGCTGGCAACTTCGGAAAAGCCTGTCTCAAGGGCAGTTTTTCTCCAGTCATCAAATTCCTCGGGAGAAACAAAACGATCAACCTCTATGTGTTTTTTTGAAGGCTGAAGATACTGGCCAATTGTCAGGATATTGCAGCCGGCTTTGACCAGATCTTTCAACGTTTCCTTGACTTCTCCGGGAAGCTCTCCAAGGCCAAGCATCAGGCCTGACTTTGTGAAAACAGAGGTGTTTATTTTTTTGGCCTGCCTTAGGACTGCAAGTGAACGGCGGTAATCAGCTTCAGACCGTACTGAAGGATAAAGGCGGCTTACTGTTTCAATGTTGTGATTTAAAACATCGGGACTGGATTCCATTACTATATTAAGCGCTCTCTCATCTCCCAGAAAATCCGGTATCAAAATTTCTACAAGCGCATCTGGAATTTTATTTTTCACCTGCCTGACGGTTTCTGCAAAATGACCGGCACCCCCGTCAGGCAGATCGTCCCTTGTAACAGAGGTTATGACAACATATTTCAGGTTCATTTCTCGTGCGGCTTCTGCAATCCTTGCAGGTTCTTCCGGATCAGGCGGCCCCAAAGGGCCTTGCTCAACCGCGCAAAAACGGCAGTTACGCGTGCAGTTCGGCCCCATAATAAGAAATGTGGAAGTATGCCTGGAAAAGCATTCCCACATATTCGGGCACTTGGCTTCCTGGCATACTGTATGAAGCCTGCTTTTGCTCAGCAGGTTCCTGATCTTCTCATATGCCGGCCCTGATGGCAGATTACGTTTCAGCCAGTCGGGTTTTCTGACATGTTTTTTTGATATCTGACGTTGACTCATAATGTTTGTTTAATATTTTTAATAGTTCCGGCAAACTTGTTTTTATAAGATTAACTCCAAAAACAGTTTCCACATGCTTTTTTACTGCCCCGCAGACCTTGCTCATTGATACTTTTCGCGAGAGCTCCTGTTTCATAGATGTTGTTCCTATCTCCCTTAGACCGCATGGATTCATCCAGCCAAAATGCTTCATTGAAATATTAACGTTTAAGGACATGCCATGAAAACATATTCCCCTTCTAATTGCTATGCCTATACTTCCCAGTTTTTTATTTCCAACCCATATTCCCCTGTTAAGCGAATTCCTCTCAGCCATAATTCCCGAATCCGCAACCGCTCTGATCATGATTTCTTCGAGTTTTTCAACATAATCAACCACTCTCATCCTGGCGGCATTAAGGTCAATTATTGGATACATAATCAGTTGGCCCGGCCCGTGAAAAGTAATAACACCACCTCTTTCCACCTGAACTACTGGAATTCCTGATTTTTCGAGCACATCCCGGGGAACTGTAAGATCATCCAATCCGCCCCTGCGGCCAAGCGTAAAAACAGGTGGATGTTCCAGCAGCAGGATGACATCCTTGTCAATAATTCTCTTTTTTCTGGCGTCAACAAGGCTTGCCTGCAGATCCCATGACTCCCTGTACTCTAAGGTTTCAAGGTCAACGCACAGCCATTTTTTGCTCTTATTATATTTCAAAAATTTATTTAGTCCTTTACCCTTTAAAGCTTTTGTTGCATAATGGGATAAGAAACTTGAGTATGGCTTCACACGCTTTGCTTTGCATTTTCGACAAACTCAACAATCGCTCAATTTAGGATTTAATATATTTATTGACAAGTCATAAATATGGCTTAGGGTATTTTTTACGCAATAACAGATAATTATTGTATTTATGAAGCATACTTGTCAGAATATTTGGCCGAAAAATATACATACAATGGAGAATAACTAATGGAAACAAAAGAACAAGTTTTAGAAAAAATAATGTCTCAAGAAAAACCAAAATGCCCTCATTGCAACCAGGAAATGAGCCTGTGGGAAGTTCCGCCAATTTCCTTTAGCGACGGGCTTGGATGGGGAGCTCCTTATCTTTATGTATGTTTTAATGATGAATGCCCTTTATATAAAAAAGGTTGGGAAGATATAGAAGAACACGTCGGACACCATGCTTCCTACAGATGCATGTGCTATCCAGGCTCAGATAAATTTGAACTTATGCCTGTATTCAGTCCTCATGGTGGCGGAGGTCAGATTATTGATGACCAGGTACTTATGGAACAGGAAGTTCTTAAAGAGGCAATAAAGAAAGGGTTTTCAATTCTTGCCGGCTGTTATGTGGAAAAAGATGAGGTAAATATAGTAAGAATGCTTTTAGACTCCACGGAACCGGCAAGGGTTAGGCTAAAAGCGGCGGAAATGATAGGTGATATTGGAGGGCTGGATGCAATAGAACCGATAAGAAACCCCAAGTTTGGGAATGAACTTATTCAAAAAGAAGTGGATAAAGCTATAAAAAAAATACACGAAAGAAATTTTACAAGGGAATGCCCTTTCTGTGCCGAGACAATCAAGAAAAGGGCAAAGATATGTAAACACTGCGGCAAAGAAGTAGCCGGCCAGTAATATACGTTCGTTATTAACGCAACGTTATAGTTTGTAACGATTTAGCCTTTTGAAAAAGACTCTGACAGGATAACAGGATAGACAAGATTTGTAAGCGTTCACGAAACATTGAAATTAGAAATTAGAAATTTGGCCTTCATGCTTTTGTACCGTTCTTCCCAATTTCCAATTTCAAGTTTCAAACCGTGAACGGCTACAATAATTTAAATCCTGTCAAAAAAATAATATTTTAAAGCGCTAACGTGTTATTATAATTTTATATATTGCGCTGAACATTTACATTCATTACATCATATGATCGGAAAATAAGTTTTTCCTTTTCAAGTCTTTCAGCCGGCAAAGGAATAAGTTCTGAAGAATTTAATTTCTCTTTTAAATCATCTTTTGATGGAACAGCATTTAAACCCTCGCCAAGCTTTTTGCCGGAAACAGTATCAAGCACTATCGCGGTCTTGCCGTCTGAAACTACAGAAAGAGGGATCTGATGGCTTTCAAGCAGTCTTGAAGCAGCAATGATTTCCCTTTCCCTTGAGCCCAAAGAAGCTGCAGCACATTTTATCGCCATATATCTTGTCCCGTCAACACAGACAACAAGGTCTATCTGCGATTTGTAAGGCTCGCCCGCAATAACAAGTTCAATATTGACATCGACCTCAATATCTTCTTTGGAAAATCCTTTTTCGTTAACCAGAAAGCGTTCAACATCCTGC
>JAUWQK010000176.1 GCA_030611115.1 Deltaproteobacteria bacterium | reverse complement strand
GGCCGTCATCGATCAGGACAATGAAATCAGGCAGGTACGTCCGCATTTCAGATCCATGGCGGTATGGGACTTCCAGCCCAAGGTTATGGTTCTTGACATATGCCTTTACCTTTGGATGAGATTCCGCCACGCGGCAGAATTCTGCCTCCCAGTCGCTGTCAAGAATCACCCAGTTGATATGACATCGACGTGCATCTGTTTGCCAGCGGCTCTTTTTGTACCTATTATTTTAATGGTTTGGGTCATTTTAACAAGTTCTTCCGGTGAATAAACAGAAATTTTTGCATACTTAAAACCAACTGCATCTCTCGTTACTATAGCTTGGACACCTGCATGGCGAGCAGATTCATATAAAACTGCATCCTCAAAATCTGTAAATTTTGAATTTATAGCTGCCTCCAACACAGCTCTGTTGACAGGTGCGATAGCAAAAATAGATAAAAGCTTCGATATCTCCTCTTCTGCTTGTTTTTTACCAACAACCTTGGTTGCAAGGTAGAAAATTGTTGTGACTGTCGTTGCCCCTAAAAAGCCAATGAACTCTCCTATCTCAACCCATGAAAATATAACAGAAGCAGGTGCAGAAAACGGTTTTCGGTCAAGCAAGACATCAAGGACAACGTTGGTATCAAATAAAATATTCATAAATATTTCTTTTCAAGGTATTTTTTATAATCTTCTTCCGACACCTTTCCTTTTTTGAGTGACCCCCTCAGAGAACGTGTTAGAGGAGAAATTTCTCTTTGCTTATCTGATAACTTCTTGTTAATGAGCGCAAAATAATCAGCAACAATTTTAGAAACAGATTTACCGGTTTTAGCTGAATATGACTTTGCGCTTTGAATTAAATCTTCATCAAGCCGTAATGTTAATTTAGAATTCATATAGCACCTCCAAATATAATGACGTATAAAATATTTTGTATATGTACGCCACTAAAATAAGTTTGTCAAGTTTGGATAACCAAACTCACCGACAGCGATGGCCGTCACGGTCGCGTATGAAATGAAGGATGCCGGAAAAAGCATGATTTTCATCACTCCAGATTAGAGCTATTGTTATTTAATTTATATGATAGTATAATAATTAAATATACGCCAACAGTTTATGGTTTACAATTAATGGTTAAAATGCTTCAGTCATTGCATTTTTCATTGAAAACACCGTAAACCTAACAACCTGGGTAGTTACAGTAAATGGCTCACAAAAAACATCTGCACTACAAATATATTTTCGGGCCGGTTCCCTCGCGGCGGCTTGGTTTATCTCTGGGTATTGATCTTATGCCTCACAAGACATGCACGCTCAATTGCGTTTATTGTGAGTGCGGAAGAACTACAAATCTTACCCTGAAATGCAAGGAATATATACCAGTAGAACCGCTGCAAAAAGAACTGAAAGACTTTTTATCCAGCAATCCAAAATTGGATTTTATAACCTTTTCAGGTTCCGGCGAACCCACACTTCACATAGGAATCAAAGAGATTATAAATTTTATAAAAAAAGATTATCCAAAATACAAAACCGCCCTGCTTACAAACAGCACACTTTTTTTTCAGCCGGACATCAGAAAACGAATCACTGGTGTTGATCTAATAATAGCGTCTCTTGATGCTGCTTCAGAAGAAAACTTCAAAAAAATTAACAGACCACATCCGCAACTTGAACTCAATAGAGTAATCGAAGGCCTGGTTTCTTTAAGAAAGGAATTTGCAAAACAACTCTGGATGGAAGTCTTTCTTGTGCCTGGAATAAATGATAACAGGGATGAGCTTAATAGAATAAAAAAGACTTTAAGCTTGATTTATCCTGATAAAATTCAATTAAATACGCTTGACAGGCCTGGAGCTGAAAGCTGGGTTAAGCCCGTTTCCCAAAAAGACTTATTAGATGCGGCATCATATTTAAATGGGGCAGATGTAATAAAGGATCTTGACTCAAGCCCAAACAATGGGGTTCTTAATAAAAATGATTGCAACTATCTTTTATCAATCATAAAACGAAGACCATGTACGGCTGAAGATATTTCAAGAATTTCGGATAGTAACCTTGAAGAAATATACAGGCATCTTGACGCTCTTGTTGAAAAGGGGTTAATCATAAAAAAAAATATGCCAAGAGGTGACTTTTACACGGCTAAAAGCTATTTCAAAACACCTTAACTTTTTATTCGGGCATTGTTCTAACTTTGGCCAACAACAATTGTGCATGCCGTTATTTATGATTTATGATTGTCGATTGAAGGTATTCTATTAATTTTATAAGAAAAAGACAGAGCGAAGAGATTCTACAAATCAACAATCAACAATTTTTTGTTTTGTAAGCATTAATTGACTTTATAACATAGAATAGTGGCTGAAGTTAGGACAAGGCCCCAAGGGGAGGTTGATTATGCCGGTTTTTCAGTGGAAAGGGAAAAATAGAAAAAATGAGATTAAGAAAGGGGAGATGGATGCCTCTGATGAAGCGACTGTAAGAGCCAATCTTACCAGACTCAGGATAACTCCAACCAAGATCAAGCAAAAACCAAAAGATCTCTTTGAGAACATTTCCTTTCTTCAACCTAAAGTTAAACAATCTGATATAATAATTTTTTGCAGGCAGTTTTCCACTATGATCGACGCGGGCCTTCCGATAATTCAGTGTCTTGAAATACTCTATTCCCAGCAGGAAAACAAAACATTTAAAAATATATTGAAAAGTATAAAGGAATCGGTGGAAGGCGGCGAAACCCTTGCAGAAGCTTTAAAAAAGTATCCCAAACAATTTGACAATCTCTTTGTAAACATGATTGCCGCCGGCGAAGCAGGCGGTATGCTTGATACTATTCTTAAAAGGTTGTCGCATTACATGGAAAAGGCGGCAAAACTTAAAAGCCAGGTAAAAGGCGCAATGATATACCCGCTCATAACGATTATAATAGCTATAGTCGTAATTGCCATAATAATGGTATTTGTTATTCCCGTATTTAAAGAAATGTTTGAAGGCATGGGAGGCAGTCTGCCCCTTCCTACTCAAATTGTTGTTGCTATGAGTGATTTTGTAAAAAATAATATACTGTATATAATAGGATGTTCCGGTTTAACAATATTTGCCCTAAAAAAGTATTATAATACTGAAAAAGGAAGAATTCTTTTAGATGATTTATCGCTCAAGCTGCCGGTATTTGGAACGCTGATACGCAAAGTCGCCGTAGCCAAGTTTACACGAACCATGAGTACTATGCTTACCAGCGGAGTAGCAATTCTGAGCGCACTCGATATAGTAGCAAAAACAGCCGGGAACAAAACAATTGAAAGAGCCATATACGACGTACGTTCCGATATAGAGGAAGGTCGTACAATGGCTGACCCGCTTTCTGAAAGCGGAGTCTTTCCTTCGATGGTATGCCAGATGATCGCAGTCGGCGAATCAACCGGCGCCCTGGATCAAATGCTGTCAAAAATTGCTGATTTTTATGACGAAGAAGTCGATCAGGCAGTTGAAAACATGACAGCAATGATAGAACCGTTTATGCTGGTTTTTCTGGGTGTTACCATTGGGGGCCTTGTCATCGCAATGTATCTGCCCATATTCAAGATGGCCTCTATAGTAGGGTGATAAGTAGGGGCACGATGCATCGTGCCCCTACTTTATCTTGACACCTATTTATAAATTGGTTAATAAATCCAGCTTAACTTTTTTTGTAACAGTTCAGCCACAAGACACTAAGACGCCAACTTGTCTGCGGCAGGCAGGGGTTATAATATAATTATCTGAAAAACGGACATTGAGTGGAAATGGATAAAACAAGCGACACAATTGAGAAACGAAGGAAAAAACTATCTGAGTTAAAAAACAATGATATCAATCTGTTCCCGAATGATTTTATTGTTTCG
>JAUWQK010000059.1 GCA_030611115.1 Deltaproteobacteria bacterium | reverse complement strand
CACACAAAGGGCGAACACGTAAAGGGCGAACACACAAAGGGCGAACACGTAAAGGGCGAACACGCAGGTTCGCCCCTACCTTAACAATTTCTGGAGAAATTTATGATCAAAATACCACCTGAAGAGGCATATTCTTTTGATGATGTTTTGCTGATCCCCGGCTATTCTGATGTATTGCCCAAAGATGTGAATGTCAGTACCCGTTTGACTAAAAACCTTACCTTAAATATCCCTATCGTCAGCGCTGCCATGGATACCGTAACTGAGGCCAGAACATCTATAGGTATGGCGCGAGAGGGGGGATTAGGTTTTATACATCGAAACATGAGTATAAAAAGTCAGGTTCTGGAGGTAGATAAAGTAAAAAAATCGGAAAGCGGTATGATTATTGATCCGGTTACGGTTCATCCTGACCAGCCGGTCCATGAGGTGCTTGAGCTTATGGAAGAGTACCGCATTTCCGGACTTCCTGTTACCAAAGGAGATCAACTGGTCGGCATTGTGACAAACAGGGATCTGAGATTCGAAACCAATATGGAGAAAAAAGTTTCAGAAGTAATGACCAAAGAAAATCTTGTTACGGTATCAGAGGGAATCACCCTGGAAGATTCTAAGAAACTGCTTCATAAACACAGGATTGAAAAACTTCTTGTGGTTGATAAAAATGGACGACTTACAGGCATGATAACCATAAAGGATATTGAGAAGATAAAAAAATATCCTAACGCCTGTAAGGATAGCATGGGCAGGCTGAGGGTCGGAGCCGCCGTTGGTGTCGGTCCTGATATGCAAGAGCGTGCAGAAGCGCTTTTAAAAGCAGGTGCAGATGTTATATTAATAGATACATCTCACGGTCATTCAAAAAACGTTATAGATGCTGTAAAAATTTTAAAAAGTAATTTCGATGACATTGAGCTGATTGCAGGTAATGTCGGCACTTCGAAAGGTGCCGATGATCTTGTTAAAGCCGGGGTTGACGGAGTAAAAATCGGAATAGGGCCGGGGTCTATATGCACTACTCGTATAGTGGCGGGTATAGGCATTCCTCAGGTTACAGGTATAATGAATTGCAGATCCATATCAAATAAGACCGGTGTGCCCTTGATTGCTGACGGCGGTATAAAATTTTCAGGCGATATTACAAAAGCTATTGGAGCGGGTGCGCATGTGGTAATGATCGGAGGGCTTTTTGCCGGAATAGAGGAAAGCCCGGGCGAGTCAATATTTTTCCAGGGCCGCAGCTACAAGTTATACAGGGGCATGGGATCTATTGAAGCAATGAAAAAGGGAAGTAAGGACAGATACTATCAGAGTGAAGCAATTGAGAATGACAAGCTGGTTCCTGAAGGCATAGTCGGGCGCGTGCCATACAAGGGCTCACTTTCTGCGAATGTTTTTCAGCTCGTTGGAGGATTGAGGGCAGGTATGGGATATGTGGGTTGCCAGACTATTGAAGAATTGAGAGAAAAAGCCAGGTTTGTTAAGATCACTGCTGCGGGTTTGCGCGAAAGCCATGTCCATGATGTAATAATTACCAAGGAAGCACCTAACTATAGTTTAGATTAAAATGACTCATACCGTTCCCCCTTTCGTTCATCTTCATGTTCATACACAATACAGCCTCCTAGACGGTGCAATAAGGATTGATGCCCTTTTAAAACGTGCAATTGATTTTGGAATGGATTCCGTGGCCATTACCGATCATGGCACTATGTTCGGAGTTCTTGAATTTTTTGAGAAGGCCGGTAAAGCAGGGGTCAAACCGATAATAGGATGCGAGTTTTATGTTGCACCGCGCAACCTTACTGATAAAACCGTGTTGGATAATAAAGGCCTTTCCCACCTGGTCATTCTGGCTGAAAATTCTGAAGGATACCGTAATTTATGCAAACTCGCTACAATTGCTCAATTCAAAGGTTTTTACCATAAGCCCCGCATTGACAGGAATGTATTAAGAGAACACAGCAAAGGGCTTGTTGGCCTTTCGGCATGTCTTCACGGTGAAATTCCAAGGCTTATTAGTGAAAACAGTCTGGATGGGGCTGATGAGGCTGCGCGAACTTATCTTGACATCTTCGGTGAGGGCAACTTTTTCCTTGAGGTTCAAAATAACGGGATCCATATGCAGGAAAAAGTGAACAATGCCCTTCTTGACATGAGTGAAAGGCTTTCAATTCCTCTAATTGCGACCAATGACTGCCACTATCTTGACAAAGAAGACGCTCGTGCTCATGAGATCCTTTTGTGTGTACAGACTGGAAAGACCATTTATGACCCGGATCACTTCAAATTTGGAACCGATCAGCTCTATTTCAAATCAAGAGAAGAGATGCACAATTATTTCAAAAGCTATCCGGGAGCTTTAGAGAATACAGTCAGTATAGCCAAGAGATGTAATATTGAGTTTGATTTTAAATCTTATCACTTCCCAAAATTTGAAACCTCATCAGGACAGACTGCCGAGGAGTTTTTTGAGCAAAAAGCCTGGGAAGGATATAATCAAAAAATAAAGCGCGTAAAGGAAAAGAATCCTGAGATTGATGAAAGTCAGTATAAAGAACGTATAAAAAGCGAGATTGCAACTATAAATTCCATGGGTTTTCCAGGATACTTTTTGATTGTTGCTGATTTCATCCTGTATGCCAAAAAACACAATATTCCTGTGGGCCCCGGCAGAGGTTCGGTAGCCGGCAGTCTTGTTGCCTATTCTCTTGGAATTACTGATTTAGATCCAATTGAACACGGTTTGATTTTTGAGCGTTTTCTTAATCCCGGTCGTAAGAGCATGCCCGATATTGATGTTGATTTCTGCATAAATGGCAGGGAAGAAATATTCAGGTATGTTGTTAAAAAATATGGCGGCGCTGACTATGTGGCTCAAATTATAACGTTCGGAAAACTAAAGACCAGAGCTGTGATACGCGATGTGGGCCGTGCTCTGGATATACCTCTGCGTGAAGTAGATGCAATAGCAAAAATGGTGCCGGATGTTTTGAATATTAGTCTGGATAATGCCCTGAAGCAGGAACCCAGGCTTAGGTCAATTGCAGAAGAAAAACCGGAAATCAACGATTTGTTGAATACCTGCCGTATTCTGGAAGGACTTCCCCGGCATGCATCGACTCATGCTGCCGGCGTCGTTGTTTCCGACAAGCCGCTTGTGGAATATTTGCCGCTGTATAAGGGTAAAAAAGGAGAAGTTCTGACACAGTTCGATATGAAATGTGTCGAGAAGATAGGGCTTGTAAAATTCGATTTTCTTGGGCTTCGCAACCTTACCGTTATTGCAAATACATTATCTCTTATCGCCAAACAGGGCGGCACCCCTCCCGATCTTACAAATATAAATTTGGCCGATCCTGATACATACAGGCTTCTTGTTTCGGGTGATACCGTTGGAGTGTTCCAGTTGGAAAGTTCCGGTATGAAGGATCTGCTTATGAAGTTAAAACCCGAATGCTTTGATGATGTTATAGCGCTTGTAGCTCTTTACCGGCCAGGACCCATGGAAAGTGGGATGATTGATGATTATGTAGAAAGAAAACATGGGAAAAAAGAGGTAGTATATCTTTTGCCCGAGCTTGAACCTATACTGAAGGAAACTTACGGAGTTATTGTGTATCAGGAACAGGTCATGAGAATTGCGGCATCTGTTGCCGACTATTCCATGTCTGATGCTGATGATTTAAGAAAAGCCATGGGCAAGAAAAAACCTGCAATTATGGCCAGGCAAAGGCTGCGTTTTACAAAGGGGGCTAAGGAACGGGGCATCCAATCCCAAAAAGCAAAAACGCTGTTTGATCTAATTGAAAAATTTGGAGGCTACGGATTTAACAAGTCGCACAGCGCGGCTTATGCCCTTATTGCATATCAGACAGCTTTTCTTAAAGCGCATTTTCCTGTTGAGTTCATGGCTTCGCTGCTTACCGGCGAGATCCACTCAATTGATGGAGTAGTAAAATATATAGCCGAATGCCGGCATCACGGCATACAAGTGCTTCCTCCTGATATAAATGAAAGCGACAAGGAATTTACGGTGATAGGTTCGAAGATCAGGTTCGGACTGGTTGCTGTTAAGAATGTTGGGGAAGGAGCTATTGAAGTTATAATAGATGATAGAAAAGAGGGAAAATTTTCTTCTCTGTTTGATTTTTGTGAACGAGTGGATCTTAAAAAAGCTAACAAAAGAGTTATTGAAAGCCTTATTAAATGTGGCGCCTTTGATTCTACAGGAGCTAATCGTTCCCAGATGACGGCATTTCTGGAAAATGCCATTGATTATGGCCAAAGGGTTCAGAAGGAGAGAACAGACCCCCAGATGGGATTATTCAATATGGGAGGAGTCCGGCAAGATATAAATCTTCCTAAAATGTCAAGTATGGATGAATGGGATGAAAGACAGCTTTTAGCTTTTGAAAAGGAAGCTCTTGGTTTCTATATAACCGGTCATCCTTTGACAAAGTTCGATGACCTGCTGGATAAATTCACCAATGCGAATACAATTTCTTTAAAGGAAAAAAACGATGGTGAAATTGTCAGGATCGGCGGCATTATTATTAATATTAAGACCATAAAGACAAAAAAGGGCGATTTAATGGCCTTTGTTACACTGGAAGATCAGCATAGAACTGTTGAAATCATAATATTTTCTTCAGTTTATGCAGCGGTTCAAGAACTCCTGGTTGAAGATAACACTGTCATTATACAGGGACGGGTAAAAAGGGATGAGAATTCTGTAAAAATTTTGGCAGATACCATAGTGCCGATTGAGAAAGCTGAGGAAACCTGGACCGCAAGTATTCATTTTAATCTGGATAAAAATAAAACAGGAAAAGATTTGCTTTTAAGATTAAATGACATTCTTAAAAGATATCCGGGTTCATGCAATGCATATATTCATTTATTTAGTCCTGAAGAAACAGATACAGTCATAGCTCTGCCTGATACAATGAAATTAAAGGCCGGTTTGGCATTGACCAGTGCAGTAAATGAGCTTCTTGGTTATAATGCCGTAGAAACGATATGCGACTCTGAATATAAAGAGAAAAAAGAAAACAGAAAAAAAGGAAGATATAGAAATGCCTGACCTGAAGGAAAATGTATATGCTGTCTTGTTAGCAGGTGGGGCTGGAACGCGTCTTTGGCCTGTATCAAGAGAACTCTATCCCAAGCAGCTTGTAAAGTTTATAGGTAAAGATTCTCTTGTTCAGAGCACTATAAAAAGGCTGAGCCCTGTGGTTGACACAGAACGAATAAGAATTGTATGCGGAAAGGAACATTTTCATGAGACAGCCAGGCACATGGCTGAGATAGGCGTCCGGTCCGAAGGAAAAATCATTTGTGAACCGTGCGGCAGAAATACAGCGCCCGCTATTTTGCTTGCAGCACTCAATATTTTAAAAAGTAAACGGGATGCCATACTGTGTGTTTTTCCGGCTGATCATGTAATTGGAGATATAGAGAGTTTTCATAATAAGTTAAATTCAGCAATACGTCTTGCCGACAAGGGTTATATTGTAACCTTTGGTATTAAACCCAATTATCCTGAGACAGGATATGGGTATGTTGAAGGTGCCGGCGAGATATTTGATCGAGCATTAGCAATTAAGAGATTTGTTGAGAAGCCGGATGCGGAAACAGCAGAAAAGTATGTTAAGGCTGGAAACTTTTTTTGGAACAGCGGGATGTTTGCTTTCATGGGTTCTGTAAT
This sequence comes from Deltaproteobacteria bacterium, assembly GCA_030611115.1. Next base: position 2,137 of record JAUWQK010000059.1, on the reverse strand, counting down.
GATTGAAGAATTTCGCAAATACCAGCCGGAGCTCCTTAAAATAATGGAAGATATTACTTCAAAACACAGTCCCTTAACAGTAGATGAATATAAGAGGCTGCCTGATATTTCTATAGATTATGCCATAATGGAAAATACGGATAAAGGAGTTGTTCTGCCATCTGACTTTGGATGGAGCGATATAGGATCATGGAAGTCTCTTTATGATTTTCTTCCAAAAGATGGGGACAATAATGTTATTGATGGAGATGTTATTGCAAAGGATACCAAAGGCTGTTTTATAATGGGCCGGGACAGGCTGATCGCTACAAACCATCTAAATGGAATAGTTGTCGTTGAAACGCCGGATTCCGTATTTGTTTCGGATCTTGATAACAGCAGGGATGTAAAATCTATTGTTAATCAGTTGAAGGGAAAGGGAAGAAAAGAATATCAGAAGCATAATAAAGTTCACCATTCTTGGGGCAGCCTGACTGTTCTTGAACATGAAGATGATATTAAAGTTGAAAGACTTGTCATATATCCTGATTCAAATCTTCAATTTAAAGTTAAAAAGCCGGCATTACAACACCTGATTGTGATTAAAGGCCATGTGAAAATCACGTTAAACATGGAAACCGAATTTTTAACCAGGGGAGAGTCAAAAATAATTTTCGGCAATGAATCAATTAAAATTGACAACCCGGAGAAAGAGCCGGTTTGTATTATTAGAGTAAAGGTTGAAGGTTAAAGGCTGAAGGCTGAAGGCTGAAGGAAAAAAGCTGAAGGAAAAAATAATATGAAAGTACCGTTACTGGATCTTAAGTTGCAGTATCAGACAATTAGAGAAGAAGTCATGAAGGTTACCGAAGAGATTTTTGAGAGCCAGTATTTTATACTTGGTCCACGAGTCGAAGCCCTGGAAAAAGAGATAGCTGAATATTGCTCTTCAAAACATGCAGTCGGCGTGTCTTCAGGAACCGACGCTCTTCTTGTTTCACTTATGGCCGCCGATATCGGACATGAGGATAAAGTTATCACTTCAACTTATACTTTTTTTGCAACAGCAGGTTCAATAGCCCGAACCGGAGCAACTCCTGTTTTTGCGGATATTGATCCTGAAACTTATAATATCTCATCTGAGAGCATTTCCAGAGTAATAGATGGCATGACGGTAGAAGAAAGGGGTAAGTTAAAAGCAATAATCCCGGTCCATCTATATGGTCAATGTTGTGACATGGATTCTATCCTTGAGATAGCAGCACAGTATAATCTTATTGTTATTGAAGATGCAGCACAGGCCATTGGTGCGGAATATAAGGGGCGGCGTGCCGGCTCAATGGGTGATTTCGGCTGTTTTTCTTTTTTTCCTTCAAAAAATCTCGGAGCTTTTGGAGATGGCGGAATTGTTACAACAAATTCAGATGAGTTCTTTGATAAATTGCGCTTGCTGAGAGTTCACGGATCGCATTTAAAATATTATCATAACAAAGTAGGAGGAAATTTCAGGCTGGATGCACTTCAGGCAGCCATTGTATCCATTAAACTGAAATATCTTGACGGCTGGACTGAGGCGCGGCAGGCAAATGCGGATAAATATAGAAAACTTTTTATTGACGCAGGGTTGGAGGATATTGTTGATCTTCCGGCTGAAAAGGAAAACCGGCATATTTACAATCAGTTTGTAATAAATTTGAAGGAAAAAAGAGACGATCTTAAAATGTTTTTAACTGATGCAGGCATAGGGACGGAGATTTACTATCCTGTTCCCATGCATCTCCAGGATTGCTTTTCAAATCTGAATTACGGAAAAGGAGATTTTCCTGCGGGTGAATACGCTGCCTCACACACTTTAGCCCTTCCCGTATATCCTGAACTTTCATATGAGCAACAGGCATATCTAATTGGAAAGATAAAAGAATTTTATTCGTAAGAAGACATTTCTTTAGAGTTTCCTGATTACAGATTGACAAGTTATAAGCGGGCTGATAAAAATTAAGTAACTCTGGTTCACGGTTCACGGTTCACGGTTCACGGTTCACGGTTCACGGTTCACGGTTCACGGTTTAAGGTTTTTCTCGTTCCCATGCTCCAGCGTGGGAATGGATAGCATATGGGTTCCCACGCTGGAGCAGGGGAACCAGGCAATAGCGTGATT
>JAUWQK010000113.1 GCA_030611115.1 Deltaproteobacteria bacterium | reverse complement strand
GTTCGATAGTTGAGCAAAACCGACAAGCAAGCAAAAAAATTACGGCGAATACGCTTGATGGGGAACCTTAATCAGACAATAATAGCCTACTTTTCAACACCCTTTTTTATTATCCTGGCATAGGATCTTGGTATTTTAATGCTATTTCAGTAATTTTTTCTTTTTCAACGACTGATAAGGATGCTAACACACAAAGATTTTTTGGGAATTTACTGTATGCGCTAAGAAAGGATCACAAAGGAAGGAGAAAACTTAATAACTTAATCTCAACATGGCGTGAAAATTCATATTCACCAATTCAAAATGCCGGAGTGTTGCACCAATGGCTTAACGGCACTAGTAACGAAACTAAATTCATATGAAATTATTACACGGCACAACCATACACTCCAGCCGACCGCAAGAAACGCATCGATTTTCGTTACGATCACGCAGTGTACAATAGTCTTTTAATGCTGCACCGTCCTCCCGGAATTTAACGTGGGCGTCTATGATTGGTCCCTCGCTGGTCACCGCCACACTACAGCGCTGGCAAGGACTTTGTGGCTCGAACTTGCCCTCTTGGAGGGCGTTAACACCAACTCAGGAGGTATGGCAATGGCAACTTGTCCGAATTGCGGTCACAATCCGTATGGTTTCAGTAACTCGTGGATGTGGATCTATCAGTGTAATGACTGTGGCGAGCACTTCTGCCACAACTGCGGAACAACCACAGGAGATGGCGTTCGTTGCGCTCACTGTGACTCTGACAACACCGAGAAGGATTACGAGTGCCACGAAGACCCCGACTGACCACTAATCTGGCGCCCCAATTCGGCGATCAGTAGGGATTGGTTTCTGTCGTTGGCGTGAGTCGCAGGCTAATTGTAAAAATAGAGTCACCTATTAAATGGCCGGTCAAGAGAAAAAACACCTCTCCATGAAAAAATTGTGATTTTTTCGCTTGTCCTCTTACTTTCGCACCAGCACAGCCTCGCTTTCGTTATTTCTTTCATATAAGTTCCTGATCAGCATGGATGCAGGGATTAGGGACGTAGGGATGTAGAGGAGGAAGATGGGGAGGATAGAATCTTTTAGGGATTTAACGGTTTGGCAAAAATCCCATGAAAAACAAGTTAATTTCCTCTATCACTTTGTCCCTTTGTCCCTCTGTCCCTATCCCCTTCAGCGCATAGCGCTGTTGAGTGGATCATAGCTGATCAGATATTAAGATCGAGCGGTTCTATAAGTGCAAACATTTCAGAAGAGATGGTTTCATACTAACCTCCAATAAAGAAAATTTAGGTAAACATGTTGAGTTGTTTCCTATAACTGGTTGAATTTATGTTGATTCTTAAACCTTTTTTCTTGCCTTTGGTTACATAAATGTATTCCAATTTTTTACATTTGACCCAATTAAGAATGGTTTGTTTGCTGACGCCTAATTCTTCGGCTGCTTGTTCTAAAGGGAGCCAACCTTTAGGGGCCTCTTGTGCCGTGAGACGTTTAATATCGTCATCGGTTAAAAAGATTTCCCAAGGTGCCCCTTCAGCGATTTGTTCCCCTCTGATAAATCCGGCAGTTAACCGAATTATGGATAGTGGGGACACTGACCTGAAGAACTATAGCAGCTTGTTGTGCTGTGTAAAATTTTGGCTGTTCATCTTTTGGCTTTTTATAACGTGGAATATCATAATTCCATCTGATGTTTGCCACCCTATGGGCATTAAAAGTTAAACCGGTTGCAGTTTTACGTCCTTGACGAATGAGGATGCGGGCTATTTGATCATCACGAAATTTTGTTGCTAATTGACGAACTAATTCTACTATATCAAGTGAGGTATATTTTTTACTTCTTATTTTGGGAAGATGAACAATTTTTTCGGTTACGGCGCCGCCTACCCAAATAATCTTGACGGTAACATCACGATCTTGTTTTGTCAATTGCACCTCCTGGATGGCGGCACGAAGCAGCATTTTTCGGTTTTTATCGGTGGTGACAGGCGCTTCCCATATGGCTGGGAGGTTATTAGCTAAACGGAGCACCTCCCGCTCTTCGATCTTTGACAATTGGTCTTGAAACCTTTTTTTACGTTCTTTGACTCGGTTCTTTAATTCATCGACGCGTTTTAGGGCATCGTTCCATTGTTTCTCCAGGGTTCGAACAACCAGTCTGTTTTCCGGCTCGACAGCATCAAATTGTCGAAAGGCACGGTCTGCTTCATATTGAGACCTTTCTAACTGCAACTGTAATTGTTCAAGAGCCATATCTTGTTGATGTTGAATTTGTTGAATGGCCTGAAGATGAATATTTAAACCGGCAGAAGAGACTGTTTCGAGAAAAATATCTGATATAGCATGGTCAATTCTACGCCCCCCAATAGACTGGCAATATCCATGGCCAAAATTTCTGTTAGCCATATTGCAGACATAATAGGGGTAAGATTTTTTGCCTTGACCATGATAGTTTACGTGCATGGATCGTCCACAATTGCCGCAACGGGCTAATCCTTGAAGAAGAGCTGATCCTTCTCGGATGACCTTGCTTGCTTGAGATCTGGGCGGAGGTGCATTTTTTGCTATCTGCTTTTGTATTTTCAGATATTCATCCCATGAGATATAGGCAGAGTGATGATCATGGATGATGACATTCCAATCTTCCATTGCTTGTGTTTTTTGTCGTGATATTTGGTTGCCATCCTCGTCAAGTTCTTTGACCACTTTTGTTCGGCCAAAGACATAAGTTCCTGTGTAGATGGGATTTCCAAGGGTATCGCGAATAGCTTTATAGTATGGGGGTACCCAACGGATCTTTTTATCAAAAGTAGCTTTTCTGGGGAATAGGAGTTTATTTCCCATAAAATATTGCAGAACACCATGGACTGTTCCGATCTCGAAGAACTTTTTGAAAGTTAATTGAATAATATGAGTTACCTGTTCATCAAGTGATTTGATAATTGTGTCATCCTGGTCGAACTGGTAACCAACGGGCAGGTTGAATTTAAGTTCGCCCTTTTGTGCTTTGTGGTATAAGCCTTGCAACATTCTGCTCTTTATCATATGAAGTTCAGCCTCGCTCATTGTTCCTTTCAAGCCTAACAAGAGACGGTCGTTAAAGGAAGATGGATCGTAGATGCCGTCCGTATCGGCGATGAGAGTTCCGGTTATGGAACATAAATCAAGGAGCTTGTACCAATCTCTATTATTTCGTGCAAGCCGTGAAACTTCAAGTCCAAAAATTATGCCGGCTTTTTTGAGAGCCACATCAGCAACCAGTTTTGCAAAACCGGTTCTTCCTGCGGCAGAACTTCCGGACCGTCCGAGGTCATCGTCAATGACGATTATCGACTCTTTGCTCCAGTTGTATTGTTCGGCTATGTGGACTAATTCATACTGGCGCTGCTGGCTTTCGATGTTTTCACGGACCTGATGTTCAGTCGATTGCCGGATGTAGATATAGGCATTTCGTTTTAGATGATAAGGAGTTATTTTAGTTTCATTCATGTTCTTTAACCTCCTTTGACAAGCTAAGGTGTTTGATTAGAAGCTTGGCGAAGATACACTCGATTTTTCGTTGGTTTTCTTCCGGCAAGCTAAGCCATATGGAGAAATCATTATTTTCCTCCAGTTTGAAAAGAGTGAGCTGCTTTTCCATATTCATCCTCCTTAATTGTAGACGATATGGAAAAGATAGCCCTTTGGGTGAGGTCTTTGAAATTTTATTTTCAGCCTGATTTCGACATATTTTCTCTTTGATTGAGATAATTGAGAATAATTTTACGTGCCAAAACCGCTAAGGCCGGTTCTTTGTATTTGATTTTTTCACCTGTGGCGTGATTAGGCTGAGAGGTTACTCGGAAACAACCGTTTTCTATGGCGGCATTTTCGAGCTTGGCAAATTCTTCTGGGGTCAGGCTGATATTTACTCTTCTTCGCTTGAGTTCGTATTTGGCCTTTGATTCTAAGATTCGCCGACCGGATATAGTATAATCGTAGGGGTTCATTTTTTACCTCCGTATTTAATTCTCTAAATATTTTCGGAACCGAAAAGAATAAGATAGCTCAAAACGTTTTAACAAAACCATAAGTTTTTTTAATTATTTTCGTTTAGGTTATGTTTTTTTCAAAGATGGTTATAAGAGAGAGAAGCTCCCTTATTGAATGAACAGTAAAAACAGGTTGACCTGAAAGATGTTCGGGCAATGGTGTTTTACCTTGATCTGCCCAGTGAAGTGGGATACGGGTATGGCTTTTATCCGGGAGTTCAATTACGTAATAACGTTTCTTTTTGTGTTCCCATATCTTAATAAGAGGAAGGGTTTTCCCGAAAAGTGGGTGGTGTGGACGGATAATTCTTACTGTCTGAAAATGTGAGTTACTATGCGCAGTATTAAACGTTTGCGGAAGGTTTTGGCCGAAGGGAGCAACGCTGACCTATTATTGACAAAGTCTGTTTGATATTGTAGATATCCAAAATAACAAAGGAGTTAAATATATGCCAAGCGTTATGACATTTGATACATTGGCTTACGCCAAAAAACTGAAGGCAGCGGGGGTGTCTGATGAGCAAGCAGAGGTACAGGCCGAGGCGCTAAAGGATATCGTTAATACAGAACTGGTGACAAAACGTGATCTGACAGAAGCCAAAATAGAAATAATTAAATGGGTTGCCGGTATGCTGGTTGCTCAGGCCGCTATTGTGGCTACCCTGGTCAAGCTCTTGTAACCCAATTAGCCCTGCCCCAATATTATACTAAATTGAGCAATTTTTAGCTCGACCTGCACCGATCTCTTGCGCGAAAATCCTCGACCTATCCGTTGGTATGCCTGCGGCTTTCGCAAACCTTGCTGAATCAAGATTTCGGCGCATATCTTCTCTAATAATCGCTCAATTTAGGTTATATCCCCCATCGTTTTTACCATCTGAAACCGAAACCTGATGAATAGCTGCAGGGATGTAGGGATTAGAAGTGCAGGGATTAGGGACAAAGGTAGGGATGTAGAGGAGGAAGATGGGGAGGATAGAATATTTGTGACTACTCACGTGGTCAGGCTAAAGCTGTTTAGGCTGAAGGCTGAAGGGGTCAGAAGAGTACGATTCCCGTACTTTAGCGGAAACATCTGATTCTTGCACCAAACATGGCTTCAAAATGCGCTTTTTCCTAACAGCCTTCAGCCTATCCCTGGCCTTTACCCATAAGTGTTGAGACATATTTTTATCCTTAATTAACAATTAGTTACTAACAATTGATTATTTATTATTTATTTTATGTTTTTATATTTATGCCCCAAAAGCCAAT
>JAUWQK010000087.1 GCA_030611115.1 Deltaproteobacteria bacterium | reverse complement strand
AGCAGAGGCGCTCCAGCGCACCCTCCTCCCCTCATCATAAGGGAACTGAACACCATCAGGAGCAGAATGCCTGACGAAAGGCTTCATCTCGCCGAAGACAGAGCCTTTTTCTATATGAACCATATTTACTCCAATTATGGGAGAGAAAACATTAAGATCGCCCTTGCTTTTCAGCGCGAGGTTATCAACAACATCGTCCCGCATGTGCAGCCGGATCTCATCCATTGCAACGACTGGATGACCGGCCTGATTCCGGCAATGGCAAGACAGTTGGGTATTCCATGTCTTTTCACGGTCCATAACATTCATACCGTGAAAAGCCCCATGTCTCACATCGAGTACGAAGGTATTGATGCTGCATCATTCTGGCGACATCTTTTTTTTGAGTGCTTTCCATCCTCCTATGAGCAAATCAGAGACTCCAACCCGGTAGATTTCCTTGCAAGCGGGATATTTGCCGCCCACTTTGTCAATACGGTAAGTCCAACCTTTCTGACGGAAATAGTTGAAAACCGGCACGATTTTGTGGAGAGGCCACTGCAACAGGAACTGGCCAATAAATGGAATGCCGGATGTGCTGTCGGAATACTCAACGCTCCTGACCCCTCTTTTGATCCCGCTTCTGACAAGGCTCTGGTTCGCCGGTACGGCGCAAAAGATCATGTTGAAGGAAAACTGGAGAACAAGCGACTTCTCCAGAAGAAATTAGGGCTTATCCAGGATGCAAGCGCGCCGATCTTCTTCTGGCCTTCCCGTCTTGATACGATTCAAAAGGGATGCCGGTTATTAGCCGAGATCCTCTACAATGTTGTCTCTAACTACTGGGAACGGAATCTGGAGATCATATTTGTGGCTAATGGAAGTTTTCAAGAGCATTTCAAACAGATAGCGCGGTTCCATAAGTTATACAACCGTGTGGCAATATGCGATTTTGACGAACAAATAGCCCGTCTGGCCTATGCGGCTTCAGATTTTATATTGATGCCTTCACGTTTTGAACCGTGCGGTCTTCCCCAAATGACAGGTCCAATTTATGGATCACTTCCTGTGGCTCACGATACAGGAGGGATACATGATACGATCATTCACATGGATGTGGACAGCAATAGAGGCAACGGCTTCCTTTTCGAGACTTTTGACTCAAATGGTCTGCTCTGGACCATCAAAGAGGCCATGCGTTTTTATGATCTACCTCAAAAAGTAAAAAAGCAGCAGATTGAGCGCATAATGACACAGAGCGCTGCCACCTTCAATCATGCTGTTACAGCGCGTAGGTATATTGATCTTTACGAAAAGATGTTAAAGCGTCCCTTGGTTTAACTGTAGGGGCAGACCTCTGTGTCTGCCCGATGACAAATTGATTACGCAATGCTGGGCTTTAATCTTGATGATTGACGTGACAACAGACAAAGAATCCGTCTTTAGCGGAACAGATAATCTATTGCGGAGTCTTCTGGAGAACGATCCATTTCTGCGGCCGTATGAGGAAGCTCTTAAACGGCGGATAGTAAATATCCACGAGATGGAAAACAGACTTACCCGGGGGAAAATAAGCCTGGCTGAGTTTGCCGCAGGCCATGAATACTTTGGCCTTCATTTCTCCGACAATGAGTGGATATTCCGGGAATGGGCGCCTAATGCCACCGCACTCTATCTGGTAGGAGATATGACAGGCTGGCTGGAAAAAAAGGCGTTTGCCCTGGATCGGATCAAAAGAGATGGTGTATGGGAAATCCGTATGCCTGAAGGAACGTTGAAGCACGGAAACCTCTACCGGCTTCGTATCCATTGGCATGGCGGGGAAGGTGATCGTATTCCAGCGTATGCGCGACGCGTGGTGCAGGATCCTGAAACATTGATTTTTAATGCCCAGGTCTGGCTTCCTTCTTCCACCTATAAATGGCAATGCAATGATTTTCGGTGTCCATCCGGCGCTCTCTTCATATATGAAGCACACGTCGGCATGGCCCAGGAAGAGGAAAAAATCGGTTCATACCGTGAATTTACCAGGCATATCCTCCCGCGGATCATTGATAGCGGTTATAATATACTTCAGCTAATGGCGATCCCTGAGCATCCCTACTATGGGTCTTTTGGTTACCATATATCGAGCTTTTTTGCTGCTTCCTCAAGATTCGGAACACCAGAGGAACTAAAGGAATTGATCGACACAGCCCACGCAGCCGGTCTTGCGGTGATAATGGACATAGTCCATTCCCATGCTGTGTCAAATGAGGTGGAAGGGCTAAGCTGTTTTGACGGCAGTTACTATCAATATTTCCATGAAGGTCCCCGCGGGTTTCACGAAGCCTGGGATTCCAGATGCTTTGATTACGGCAAATACCAGGTTCTTCATTTTCTTCTTTCAAACTGTCGCTTCTGGCTCGACGAATACCGCTTTGACGGCTTTCGCTTTGACGGAATTACCAGCATGCTCTACCGGAATCACGGCATGGGGAAGGCCTTTACTTCTTATGAGCAGTATTTTGATGACAACGTGGATGAAGACGCGCTCACGTATCTGGCTCTTGCCAACAGGCTCATTCATGAACTGCTCCCGGAGACTCTTACCATTGCCGAAGACATCAGCGGAATGCCCGGGCTGGCCATGCCGTTATCTGAGGGCGGACTCGGTTTTGATTACCGGTTTGCAATGGGCATTCCTGACTACTGGATCCGGCTGATTAAGCATCTGCCGGATGAAGAATGGCATATCGGACACCTGTGGCATGAATTGATCAACCGGAGAAGAGACGAAAAGACTATCAGTTACTCTGAATCGCATGATCAGGCTCTTGTGGGAGACAAGACCCTTATCTTCCGGCTCATTGGTCCAGACATGTTCAGTCACATGCGCATATCTGACGAAAATATCATGGTTGACAGAGGCATAGCCCTGCATAAGCTTATCAGATTAATCACCCTGACTACTGCCGGCAGCGGCTATCTCAACTTTATGGGTAATGAATTCGGACATCCGGAATGGATTGATTTTCCACGTGAAGGGAATGCATGGTCATACCGTTATGCACGACGTCAGTGGCACCTTGTTGATGATTCTGACCTGAAGTATCGTTTTATTGCGCATTTCGACCGTGACATGATTGCATTGGCCAAACGTTTCCGGATTCTTGAGTTCCCGGGACCGCATCTTTTGTTTGAACATTTAAAGGATAAGGTTATTGCATTCGAACGAGGCGGTCTTTTATTTATGTTCAACTTTCATCCAACACGTTCTTACGACAACTATTCTTTTGAAGTATTACCGGGAAAATACAGGATGATCTTTGAAAGCGATGCTTTAGAATATGGAGGACATGGCCGGCTGCTTGCTGATCAATATCATCTGACATTGCCTGATACCTCTTGCGGCAGGGAAAGGCATTTGCTCAGCCTCTACCTTCCCACCCGCACAGCAATAGTCCTGTGTTTTTCCCCACCTGTTCCAGGATAAATTCCTGTTCTCCTGTGGGTTTCTCCTATAAAAATGAACCACTTCCTCTATTTACAATTCAAATAATTTAAGAGATATTTCTATAAAAATTATTTGAAGCTTCAAATACCATTGGTTTCCATCTCATTATAAATAAGATCACACAATTTTGAATTAAACTCACCAGATTTGGCAATTCTTTCGCAAAAGAGTTCCATGGCAGATTGGAGGTGTGTAATGAAAAAGATTGTGATTATTTCCAACCAGCTAAAGATGGTTAACATCTTGATTGTATCGCTCAATGAGCTTTTCCCTGAATGCGAAATCTGTATCGCTCCAAGTGATATGGATGGCTTTAATAGGCATCCATCTGAATTTCGAATTGCAGATAAAGAAAGGAGAATTCATCATGGCAAAAAATCATAAGATATTTGTTCACAGAAACAGCGAAAACATACACATGAAACTATCCGGCGATTTCGATGGAAGTTTAGCATCTGAATTGCTCAACCTCCTGGAAAAAAATTGTAACACCGCTTCAAAAATCTTCATACATACTGGCTGCTTGAGGGCAGTACACTCATTTGGTCAAGCTGTATTCCATAAAAATCTTAATTTTATAAATAACGAATCTACATCATTGTTGTTTACAGGAAAATATGCTTCACATCTGACACCATGAAACAACGACTTATTGGACATTATATCCTGCTGATATCAACGTTATCTTATATGAAATCGAGGAAATACAATGATGCAACAACTATCAATAAATAAAAAAGAAAAAACACCTCTATCTTATGGTTATGAAAATTATATTAATTATTGTCTGCAGGTTGCAAAAAATAAGCTTTCAGGTGTTGTCTCCAACATTGAAGATTATGAAGCAAACATTAATAAATATGAAAACATGGATTTTTTGCAGGAACCAGGGAACATATGTCTGCTGGATGAAAAATGCCTGACAAAATCAGATATTGCAAAAGCCTGGAAATGCGTTCTTGACGGAAAATTATTTTCAGAACACGCTGCGGCAGGGGAAGCAACACGGCTTGGCATAGGCACTAAATACCTGATTAATATTGCCGAGGACTTGTCATTAAAGAAAATTTCAGAAATTACGAGCAGGGAAAGAGGTTTTGTTGTTAAGCCTGAGGAGGTTTTAGAAAAAGCAGGATGCCGTCCGGAACAATTATTACCGTTGTCCCTTGGTTCAAGGCATATGCTGCAGTTCTCATATGATATTTATAAGCTTGCAAAAAAGCACAACTATGATCCACAAAGCGTTCTTTCAAGGCAGCATATGCTTGTTGTGCTTAATGAAGCCACTGCAAATAAGATTGTCAGGGAATTTATTAACAACAGGTTTTTTGGGTTCAACAATGAAAATGTATTATTTATGGTCCAGGAAGCATATCATGGAATAAACCTGGTTAATGGCAAACATGTTTGTAATAAAAATAAATCAAAACGCCTCCATAACCACGGTCAAATGGTTATGCAGCAAACCATGGATAATCAGATCTTCAACATTGATAATAAGGGCAACAAAACCTTTCTTAAGAGCGATGAATTTGGGGGAATCCTGAAAGAAATGGATGACAAGATTTCCTATAATATTGAAGACTTGGGCTATCTTACGGCCTCAATAGATTATGAAGGTCTGGCATTAGCATTAAAAAAAGCTGACCATGGCTATAGAATGCTGATGGAAATTGTCGGCAATGATTCGGAAAACCCTCAAAAGGGCGGAATGGCGGCTTTTGATACCTTACTTGGGAAAAATGTGATGATTGAAAGTTTTCAGCTCAAGGGAATAGAAAATCATGAAATAAAATACCTTAACAAGAATTTTAACCATTATCCAAAACCATATGATTCATGGTCAGTGTTAAAAAAACACGGACTAAACATGCCCATAGCCATTAAGGATGGCGCTATCTATTTTCAGCCCGTTCAGGGTGACATTAACTTTCTTGTAAAAACCGAATTTTTCAAAAGAAAAGTATTAAAACCGATAAAATCATGGAAATCTCCTGAAACAACACCCCTGGCGATTAAATATATGCACATACAGGATCGGCTGAAAGGCTTTAAGGAATATGCTGAATCCATTATAGGATCAAAGTGTTATAATTATGGCAGATAAAAACAATACGGATATCCATACAAAACCCATAAAAACAGCTACGGCATCAATTAGCTATAAGGATAAAAAAAATAACAATTACCTGGATATCAACGAACTTGTCAGAAGTATTCAGCGTGCCGAAAATAACGTTGATTGTTTCCGCAAGGGACATAATGATTGTGATCAATTTGATTGTGCATGGAGAGAGTATTGTCTGGATGGCAGTCGAATCCCCAAAGAAAAATAAAGACAAATAAAATAAGGAGGGTAAGATGAAAGAATTTAAAAAAATTTTGTTCCCGGTAGATCTGTCTGAATTTTCACAAAAACTGGTACCTCATGTACTGACAATGGCGGAAAAATTCGGATCGGATATTTGCCTTTTATTTGTAGGTAGTGTTCTTGGCCATTTCGCAAGTATTTATGTTCCGCACCCTTCAATCGACAGGTTCGAAAATGAAGTTATTGAATGAGCAAAAAAGCGGCTTCAGGAATTCAAGGAAGAACATTTTCAGGCTTTCCCTGACACAAAAACCGTAGTGTTATCCGGTGACATTTCAGAAGAAATTCTAAATTATATCGAATCTGAAGGAGTTGATTTAGTAATTATGGGTACTCATGGCAGGAAAGGGTTGGAGAAAATTGTTTTCGGCTCAGTTGCTGAACGTGTTGCTAAAGGATCTGAAGCACCCGTGCTTCTTTTGAATCCCCATAAAATATAACAGGATAGAGTCAAACTTTTTCGATAATCTCTTACAGGCTATTTGACCGGTTTGATTGAGCAAAAGACTAACAGGAACAGATATGCTTCAATTTTTTGTGATTAAGAATCGGTCAAACCTGCATTTCCCCCCTGGCCCAACGCTTTAACCTATTAAGATAATAGGCTTACTCAGTCCCTTTTAACTCCCATTTCTTTCAATGATTCTTTCAGATATAAAATCTGATCCAAGTTTTGGGCTTTTTACGAAACCGTCTAAATCGAACTATTTACGAGTTCATCAAAGATAGATAGAAATAAAAAATATTCTGAGTCTCAAACGAGGCTCTAAGCGTTATTTTGCCATTCCCTGAATTTAGGCGGTGGATTTTGGTTCTTAAACTGGTTTGACAATAACCGTTTCGGTTGTTATATATTTACAGACCCAAATAAGA
>JAUWQK010000252.1 GCA_030611115.1 Deltaproteobacteria bacterium | reverse complement strand
GGTACAAAGCAAGTAAATTTAAAATCCTATAACCCAACATACGATCCCAATACAAATCAGCTTAAGAAGACAGTAAAGCTTATTGAAAAAGCAAAAAGACCCCTTATCTTCGCCGGCGGAGGTGTTATTCTTTCAAAAGCTTCTGTTGAACTCACTGAATTTGCGAGGAAAACACAAATTCCTGTAACGACTTCCCTTATGGGTCTGGGCGCCTTTCCTGCTACAGATTCTCTATGGCTAGGCATGATAGGAATGCATGGTACTTACAGGGCGAACATGTGCACAGGAGCCTGCGACCTTCTTATTTCCATCGGTGTCAGGTTCGATGACCGTGTCACCGGAAAAACGGACGCTTTTGCAGCCCAGGCTAAAATAGTACATATTGATATTGATCCAACATCAATACGCAAAAATATCCCGGTCTTCATCCCTGTTGTCGGTGACTGTAAAATAAGTCTTGGCCATCTCAACAGGCTCACTGATAAGGTTGATTTGAAAGACATCAGTAAAAAAAGAGCAAAATGGTTTGATCAAATCGAACAATGGAAGAACACAAACCCCCTGGCATATAAGCAGGAAGATATTATAAAACCGCAATATGTAGTCGATAAACTATATGAACTGACAAAAGGCAAAGCCATTATAACGACCGAAGTAGGGCAGAATCAAATGTGGGCAGCCCAGTATTACCACTTTGATCAGCCCGGTCATTTTATCACATCCGGAGGTCTCGGCTGTATGGGGTTCGGACTTCCCGCAGCAATCGGGGCACAAGTAGCCTGCCCTGACAAGCTTGTTGTCGATATCGCAGGTGACGGCAGCATTCAAATGAATATCCAGGAAATGGCAACTGCCGTCCAATACTCTCTGCCGGTTAAAGTCGTTATCTTAAATAACGGGTATCTTGGAATGGTAAGGCAATGGCAGGAACTGTTTTATGAGAAGAGATACGCCTCGACACTCATGGAACATGCACCCGACTTTGTAAAACTGGCACAAGCTTATGGTGCCCTCGGATTGAGAGCAACCAAACCTGACGAAGTAGAATCCGTTCTTGCAGAAGGCCTCTCTTCGCCTAAAACAGTAATTATGGATTTTCTAGTTGAAAAAGAAGAAAATGTTTATCCGATGGTGCCGGCCGGTGCTCCCATAACAGAGATGCTGCTGGTTTAGGCTGGATGCTTTCTGGATACTGGATGCTGGATGCTGGATGGGGTAAACAGATTATTATATTTTGAACAATGTAACCGGTTACGGTTGGAAAAAACAAAAAAGCATAAGAGATTTATGGGATCCTCTTTTGGAGATTTAGATGCAAAAGAATTAATTCAAGAATTGAGATCAATATCCAAAATGCTTCAGTCGTTGCATAGTTCATTGAGAAAACTGTGAACTGTGAACCGACAACCGTGAACGGGTACTCAACAATATATCACAGATAAAAGGAAGAAATGCTATGGCAGAAGAAAAACACATATTTTCCATGATAGTTGACAACCAGCCCGGAGTGCTTTCAAGAGTCGTCGGACTTTTCAGCGGAAGAGGTTTTAATATAGAAAGCCTCTGCGTTGCTGAAACAATGGATCCTCTTGCATCGCGTATAACCGTTGTTACAAAGGCCAACAGGCCCGTTATCGAACAGATCGAAAAGCAGCTTAACAAGCTTGTTAATGTAATTAAGATACGAGATCTTACAGGTCCAAAATCTGTTAAACGGGAGATGGCCCTTATTTGTATCCAGGCCAAAGCCGAGCACAAGGCCGAGATTTTAAGGATTGTAGATATTTTCAGATGTAAGATTGTTGATGTTGGTCTGAAACATTACATCATAGAGGTAACCGGTGATGAGGGCAAAATGGCAGCCATATTGAATCTTTTAAAACCCATGGGAATCAAAAAAATCGCAAGGACAGGGAGCATGGCACTGTTTCGTGAACCTAATTAGTGTCCGCCCATAAACGGGGCTATTTTTCCAAAAAACCCCCCTTCCCCTGGCGGGCATGTCGTCAGGGGAAAAGGGAAATAGGCTATTATCGTTAACAATTATCAATTTTCAATTCACAATTGACAATTATTTATCTTTAAAAATGTATTTGTTAAAATCAAATTGCGAATTGTCAATTAAAAAACTTTAAAATTAAGGAGGACGTTATGACACAAATTAATTTCGCAGGTGTTTTGGAAGAAGTAATTACATCTGATGAATTTTCTATTCAGAAAGCAAAGGAAGTCTTAAAGGATGAAACTATTGCTGTACTCGGTTACGGTGTTCAGGGACCGGGACAGGCTTTAAATATGAAAGATAACGGCATCAATGTAATTGTCGGTCAAAGAGAAGGTGGCGATTC
>JAUWQK010000062.1 GCA_030611115.1 Deltaproteobacteria bacterium | reverse complement strand
ATACGAAACAATGACCCAAATACGAATTTTTTAATGACAAAAACATTGTATTTCCAATGTGTTAGTTTTGGTCATTTTGTCATTTGGTATTCGAATTTGTTTCGGATTTCGGATTTCGATATTCGGATTTTGCCTGAACATAACTTTTCGTTCAGGCATTAATTACAACATGAAGAAGGTGTGTATCAAGGTATAAGGATTTAGATTTGGATTAACAGGAAAGGTTTCGATAATTTTAATCCTGAATATCTTGTAAATCCTGTCAGAAAAATAATATTTAAAAGCGCTAAAGTGTTATCATTCCTTTTTTCTGCGGCTTGTAAAATACATGGCCACACCCATGAGGCCGAATATGTAACCTATTCCGCCTATTATTTCAGTTAGACCGGGACCACCTTCGTATGAATCCGCCAGTATATTCATAATAGGCGCCAGCTTTTTGTCCAGGGATTCATCTATCAGCTTTTTTATTTCCTGTTTTGAAATTCCATGGGATTCGGAAAGAGTAAAAAGATCGGTGCCTGAATTTATTGTCTGTGATCTGGAGGTTGTTTCATAAGAATCTTTTATATCAGATTCAGGCTTGCTGGTATTTGATACAGCCCCAGGATTGATTTCCTCGAACGGTATTGTCCATTCTGCCATGTGGCCCATGGATGCTTTTAGAACCACCTTAAGAGCGCTTTGCTTTGTTATCTTAAAAGAAAACTCGCCGTTCTTGTCTGTTTTTCCTTCCAGAAGTTTGTTTCCGTCTGAATCGAAAAGAATTACAGGAGAGTTTTTCACTCTTTTACCCCCGCTGAACTTGCTCCGGGTATAGACAGTGTCGTCCTCAACCCAGGCAAATATTGATACTTTATGGGCAAATGCCGGCATGTCAAACAATATAACAAAAATTATCAGGGAAAAAAGAAATACAGGCCGTAATTTGAAATCATCCATGGTAACTCTCTATAAGTTCCGGTTTTACTTTTCTTAAAAACAGGGCGCAGGTTGCAGTTAAAATACCTTCGATCAGCATCACAGGCAGATGGGCTGCAACAAGCAGCTTTGCGGCAGGCAGGAAAGCTTCGCCATTTAGATACAGGGAAAATCCAACAAGTATTCCTGCAAAAAGAACAGCGCAACAGCCTGCTGCAAATGCCGTTATTATAAATATCATACGGCCTGAGCTCTTTTTCACTCCCCAGCCGAACAGATAGTAGCATGTTACGCCGGGAAGAGCCATGTTAAGAGTGTTAATACCGAGCGTTGTAATTCCTCCAAACTGGAAAAGAAGCGCTTGAAGCGTCAGGCCGACCAGTATGGCCGGAAATGCTTTCCATCCCAGGATTAGTCCCAGCATGCCATTTAATATAAGGTGTACCGAAGCCGGTCCAATCGGCAGGTGTATAAGGGAAGCAACAAAAAAACCTGCCGTAAGGATACCCATATACGGAATTTCTTCGTAATCTATGCTTTTCAACCCAATCCCAACGCCAATTGCTGTAAGGGCTGCCCCTCCAGTTAGAATGGCCGGGGATAATACGCCTTCTGAAATATGCATGTTTGTAACAGTTTACGGTTCACGGTTCAACGGTTTACGGTTCACGGTTCAAGGGTTCAGGGTTCAAAGGTTCACGGTTCACAGTTCAGGTGGTTTTAGTAAAATGCAAATATCGAATGTCGAATTATGAAGTTTAATAAAGTTTTTCATTACTTTGACATTCGATATTCCTTGTTCGATATTCTGCGGTTCAAAACAAAATGCGCTCAACTTAGGTTAGAATTCTATTGCGAGCTGCGTTGTCATCAGATGCCTTGTGTCTTTATTTTCAAATTTGCCGTACAGGTATTCAAGAGCAACGGATGTGTTTTCAAACAGAGCATAACTGGCAACTCCGCCGAATTGTTTTTCGGGCAAAAAATTACCGCAGTCATTACTTCCCTCATAGCAAACAGCAAGATTTAAACTGTCGGTAACACCACATGCAAGCTCGATAGTCCAAACTTCCGGCCTGTAGGATTTTCCTTCGTCAAAACTCAACTCGCCTGCTTCAAAATCATCAATTGCTCCAAGATATTCTGCATTGAAGAAAAATTTATCCAGAAGGGAAGCAATTATGAATGTATTGAAACCACCGATATGATTTTTAATTGTTTCAGCGTTTACACCTGTTCCTTCATCTGCCGGAGTTGTCTGAAGATTGTCACTGTCGGCAATGTTTGATATCCAGGATATCCCGGCAGTTAAATCCAGGTTTGGCACTGTTTCTTCAGGAAGAGTAAAAACCGCACTTGCCAGGTAATCATCTATATGGTTAGAACTTCCTTTTCCTGTTTCATCAACATCTCCGTTGAAAACACCAACGGAAAGCTCAAGCAAGTCATTTCTGAAACCTCCGACAACAGCGCTTTCATTTGTTTCTCCAAGTTCCAGGGTAAGAGGATCTCTAATAAAATGGCTTTCAAACCTTCCAAATGGGACATACATTTTTCCTAAATCAACATAAAGAGGCATCACATCCGCTCCATCAATTGTGATGATTCCCTGGTCCACATCAAATTCTGTATCGTCTTCTTCATATAAAAAGAAAAGACTTGCCTTAACATGCTTTGCAATATCAACATCAAAGCCGATTTCGACTGTTGCAAGAACAAGATCACTTGTGTCCCTGTCTCTTTTTGATGGATCATGAAAATTGTAGTCTTGATAAAAAGCCTCAACCTCTATGCATGCGCTGGGATGTATTTTATCAGCCCAGTTCCCAAGCAAACCCGTAAGTTTTGTTTCATAGGCTTCCTTGTCTCCAGCTTGTGAAGAAGATTCCATTTCCTGCCTCATGTCAGCAGCTTCTTTGTCGGTAATTATATTTTTCTTTTCCAGCAGCTTCAGCAGTTGTTCGGTTTCCTGGCTTATTGCAAAAGCATTAGAATTAATAATGAACAATGCTAAAAATAACGTAATCCCAATTACAATCAAATTTCGTTTGTGCATAACATCCTCCAGTGTTTTCAGTATAATTACTTCATATCAATAAACTCAACCCAGATAACTGCTCCAAGCTCGATATCCTTGTCTTCGCCATTATGTTTTATTTTAGCGTCAGAAGTATTTAGTGCGGCAAAGCCCCACCATCCGGCTTTTGGTGCAGCATAGGTGAAGACACCATTCCGGTCGGCTTTGACAGTCTGAGTTACCATGTAATCAGTCGGAGCGCTGTATTTTCCCTCTTTGTTATAATATTCGACTTCAACTTCAGCATATGGTACGGGCTTTCCATCCAGCTTAATAATTCCCTGAAAAACATTGCCGGTGTAAAGTCCATATGGTTTGGTCAGGGGGACGATCTCAGTTTTAAGGCCAAGTTCCTCATCCCAGCCCTCATCATCGCCAAAAGCAGTAACCACAGCTTTTGTATAATGAACAATAAAACAATCTTCTGCCGGTTCCCAGTATGGCTGAGGTTCCATATAAAACATGTAAACCCCCGGTCTCTTAATTTTATAATTTGCGGTCCATGCCTGATGTCCTCCAACGTCGGCGGCTTTTAGTGATTCTATTAAATTTGTTTTTTCCCCATTTATACAAACACCGAAGTCGGCTGGTTTGGAAAGATCCATTCCAAGACCTTCAAATGGATGCCAGAACATAAGATCGATTTTTACATTTGTGTTTTCTCCCTGCATTACCATCTGGTCTGAAGGTATGACCATGCCGAAATGAGCTGAAACAGGACTGGCGACCATGACAATAAATAATACAAATACAAAATAATTTAAAAAATATTTATTCATGAAATTATCCTCCAATGAGCAAAAAAAAACCACCAAGGCAAAATATCTTCATGATATGCATACCTTCGTGGTTTTATTGTCTAAAATTAAATTTATTAAAATGTTTTTTACAAGCAGGCTTCAGCCCGCAGATTATCGGTGTCTAATATATTGAAAACATATTCGGTGTCAATATTAAACTTAAATTGAGCGATTTTTTACTCGATCTGCACCAATTTCTTGCGCATCAAGGACTTGCGAAAAGTCTCTACATATCCATTGGTATGCCTGCGCTTTTCACAAACCTTGCTGCACATTTCTTCGCAAAAAATCGCTCAACTTAGGTTTAAGTTTGAGCACCGCTAAACCCTTCTTTTTAAACTGATTTTATTTTTCCAAATGCGTGCCCTGTTGACAAAATATAATACGATTGATAATTAATTATAGCGAGTCAAAAAACAGGTTTTACCTCTTGCCGAAACCCTTCGAGATTGCCGATAGTACCGAATTTATTGCTTAAATCTTTAATAATCAAGAATGGATACACTTTTAACAAAATGGTTATATTGAGATATCTTCACAGGAAACAACTTATGTTGATGAATTTAAAATTTTTAAAAATTGAGCTCTGTTTATTGATTATATTGACAATAGGCTGCGCTTCTTCAAATGAGCGGGATGCATTTGATCGATTCCACGAGGAAGAGCGCGATTCATACCCTTATGTAGATAAATCTCAAGTTTCAGATCAGCTTTCTGAGATTGACGAAAATTCCACGCCGGCAGACTATCTGGCATATGCCGCACTCAACAATCCAGGGCTGAAGGCTTTTTTTTACCGGTGGAAAGAAGCACTGGAAAAGATAACACAAAGCAGGTCTCTCCCTGACCCGCGTTTCAATTATACCTATTTTATAAAAAAAGTAGAAACAAAGGTAGGACCACAGGAGCAAAAAATCGGGCTTATGCAGACATTCCCCTGGTTAAGCAAACTTAAATTCAGAGAAAAGATTGCTGTGGAGAATGCCAATGCCATGCAGCAAAAATACGAAGAAGCCAAGCTTAAGCTCTTTTTTCGGGTGGAAAAATATTATTACGAATATTACTACCTGGAACGGGCAATTGATATTATGCGTGAAAACATCGATTTGGTAAAGTATTTAGAAAAAATTGTCCGGACAAAATATAGAACCGGTAAAGAGGTATATGCCAACGTTGTCAAAGCTGAGTTGGAAATTGACATATTAATTGATAGACTGAAGAGTTTAGAAGATCTTCGGAAGCCAGTCGCAGCAAAACTTAACGAAGCACTTAACCGTCCTGCCGATACTCCGATTGCCCGGCTTGAGACTGTATCGGAAAAACAGATAGAATTTTCAGAGGATGAACTCATAGATTCGCTTATGGAAAACAACCCGGGGCTTAAGAGCCTGGACTATGAGATTGCAAAAGAAAAGGGGAGAATTGATCTGGCAGGCAAGAACTATTTCCCGGATTTTACAATTGGAGCAGAATATATTGACACAGATGAGGCATCAAACAATATGTCGGATAGCGGTAAAGATCCGGTAATGGTTATGTTCTCGATAAACATTCCTATCTGGTATGACAAGTACCGCGCCCGTGAAAAAGAGGCCTATGCAAAGTGGAGAGCAGCCAGTAACTCATTAATCGATGCTTCAAACAGCCTGATTGCTGATGTAAAGATGGCATTTTATCGATTTCGTGACGCCAGGCGCAGGATTCGTCTTTACAGTAATAGTCTAATTCCAAAGGGAATTGAATCGTTTGAGGTAACACAAAGGGGGTTTGAGGCAGGTAAGATTGACTTTACGGATCTTATTGATGCCGAACGGGCCATCCTGGAATTTCATCTGTCATATGAAAGGGCGCTTGCTGACCATGCACAGAGCCTGGCAAGGCTCGAAATGTTGACAGGAAAAGACTTGTGAGTGGCTTGTCTGATTTGCCGGCAAAAGGAGTAAGTCCATGAAAAAGTATATACAAAAAATCCGGGAAAAGTACTCTGTATTTCTAATTCTGATATTACTCGTCATTTCTTTTTCTTTTGGATATCTCATAAAAAAGAGCCCTGTGACGGAAAAGGCTGCTGAACATGAAACACACTCATCAGACGCCCACAAAGGCCATTCCGCTATGAAACATATGCGTCATATTACCCTTTCCGATACAGCCCAAAAGCTTGCATCCATTCAGGTGATGCCTGTGGAAAGAAAGTTTGTTACGGCTGAAATCAGTATGTTCGGAAAGATTGATTATGATGAAACAAAGCTGGCATATATTACAGCGCGGGTGCCGGGCCGGCTTGATCGTCTTTACGTTGACTATACCGGTATTTCTGTAAGGAAAGGGGATCATCTGGTATATCTTTACAGCCCTGAGCTATTAACCGCACAGGAAGAGTTGATTCAGGCATTAAAGAGAGTGAAAACAAAAAATAACGCTAAAAAATATGTACAAAAAGACTCCTTTTCAATACTTGAGGCTGTGCGTGAAAAATTAAGACTTTGGGGATTGACGGACTCGCAGATCAAACAAATCGAAAAGAAAAACAAGGCCTCAGATCATGTCACCATTTATGCTCCTATAAGCGGTACGGTCATACATAAAAACGCGATGGAAGGTATGTATGTCAACACGGGTACCCGAATATATACGATTGCCGACCTCAACCGTGTATGGGTAAAATTAGAGGCATATGAATCAGATATCACGTGGATTCGCTATGGACAGAAGGTAGAAATCCGGACAGAGACTTATCCTGGCGAGCGATTTGAAGGAAGGATCTCTTTTATTGATCCAATACTGAATCAAAAGACCAGGACAATAGCGGTTCGAGTTAACGTAGAAAATAAAGACGGCAGGTTAAAACCGGGCATGTTTGTCAGAGGAATAGTATATTCCATGATGTCTGCCGGCGGTAAGGTTGTTGAACCGGACCTGGCCGGCAAGTGGATAAGTCCGATGCATCCGGAGATTATAAAGGACAGACCTGGAAAATGTGACATCTGCGGTATGCCGTTAGTGCAGGCAGAGATGCTCGGATATGCTGCTACGGAACCAAAAAATGCGCCCATCGTAATTCCTGCCACTGTCCCGCTGATTACAGGCAAACGGGCAGTAGTGTATGTTCGAATCCCTGACAACAGTACCATGTTTGAGGGCCGCGAGGTTGTTTTAGGGCCTCGTGCAGGAAACTATTACATAGTCCTTAAAGGGCTGCATGAAGGGGAATCAGTTGTGGTGAATGGGAACTTCAAGATTGACAGTGCAATGCAGATCGAGGCTAAGCCGAGCATGATGAACCCAGAGGGTGGAGGTATGAGTGCTGTCCACAAACATTAAAAACGGCGACCGGCAAACTTTCTTCGATAAAATCATCCGGTTTTGTATAGAAAATAAGCTGGTCATATTTTTGTTGATTTTTCTTGTAATAGTATGGGGTGTAGTTGTTGCGCCTTTTGACTGGAAGATTGGAGACCTGCCGCGCAATCCCATACCGGTTGACGCCATTCCTGATATAGGAGAAAATCAACAGATTGTTTTTACTGAGTGGATGGGTCGTTCACCTCAAGATGTAGAAGACCAGGTATCATATCCGCTTACTGTTGCTCTATTAGGTGTTCCTGAAATCAAAACTATCCGCGCGTATTCAATGTTCGGTTTTTCGACAATTTACGTTATTTTTAAGGAAAATGTTGATTTCTACTGGTCAAGAACAAGGATCCTGGAAAAACTGAACAGCCTTCCTTCTGGCACACTCCCTCCGGGTGTCCAACCGGCATTAGGGCCGGATGCCACAGCCCTTGGTCAGATATTCTGGTACACTCTTGAGGGCCAGGATAAAAACGGGAATCCAACCGGCGGCTGGGATCTTCACGAACTCAGGACAATCCAGGACTGGTATGTGAGATATGCGCTGTTGAGCGCTGATGGAGTAGCAGAGGTTGCCTCGGTGGGAGGCCATGTCCAGGAATACCAGGTTGATGTCGATCCTGATGCCATGTGTGCCTATGGTGTGAGACTTGAAGAGGTC
>JAUWQK010000004.1 GCA_030611115.1 Deltaproteobacteria bacterium | reverse complement strand
CCAAGTTATTTTTGACCGAGCCCTAAGGGTATTTGCGGTGAATTTTATCAGAAAACGGCTAATTTTTATCATAGTCTAAAATAGCCTTGACTATTTTGTAGTACAGGTTAAAATAGACTTATGCGATATATTACCCCGTTTGTTCTTGAAGATTTGAAAAAAAAGATGGTTTTCGTTGGAGGTCCACGCCAGGTCGGCAAGACCACGCTGGCCAAAGCCGTTCTTTCAGCGGCCTTCCCTGCTGGGCGTTATCTCAACTGGGATTTCGATGAGGATCGACAGGATATTTTACAGAAAAGATGGAGTGCAGACAATACGTTGCTTGTGTTTGATGAATTGCATAAATTCCCCAGGTGGAAAAGATGGATTAAGGGAATTTATGATGTATCGCATGAAACGCACTCATTCCTTGTTACGGGTTCTGCTCGTCTTGATGTTTATCGTCGTGGCGGAGACTCATTAATGGGACGTTATCATTATTGGCGTTTACACCCCTTTACTCTTGACGAAATTCCCAAAGGTATTTCCCCAAAAGAAGCTTTTCATCGTCTCATGACTGTTGGAGGTTTTCCCGAGCCGTTTCTTGATGGAGATGAACGTTCGGCGCGGCGATGGCGGCGAGAGCGTTTTGATAGAGTCATTCGGGAAGATGTTCGGGATCTGGAATCTATACGCAACATTCAACTGCTTGGCATGTATCTGGATTTATTGCGTCATCGGGTAGGGGGATTAATTACGTTATCAAATATTGCAAATGACTTACAGATTTCTCCGAAAACAGCCAAATTATGGCTTGAAGTTTTAGAGAGGATGTATCTTGTTTTCAGTGTTCGCCCATACACGAAATCCTTGCCCCGTGCGGTGCTAAAGCCTCCCAAAGTATATTTCTTTGATAACGGCGATGTCCTTGGGGATGAGGGAGCTCGTTTTGAAAATCTTGTGGCAACATCTTTGCTTAAGCGATTGCACTTTCTTGAAGACCGGGACGGCTCTCGCTATGAGCTGCGGTACATTCGCGATAAGGAAGGACGTGAAGTCGATTTTGTCATTGTAAAAGATGGTGAAATGGAGGAGTTGATCGAAGCTAAATTCTCAGATGAGAACATATCGAAATCCCTTCTCTATTATGCCAAGCGCCTGAACCCAAAAAGGGCTACGCAAATCGTTGCCACGACAAAGCGGCCTTTCGACAAAAATCAAATCAAAGTTATTGATCCTGTTTCATACTTTCAAGGATTTTTTTAAACATGAATTGATGATTTTAAACAGGTGAAAAAGGCCGTGCGGATCATGAAGCAGACAGTGCCGGCTGTTTGCACAGGTCAAAAGATTATACAGAATTAGTATTTTTTTCAGGATATTTTCGGGATATTTTATTTTGGATTTTTGGGCAATAAATAAGAGATTATGATTGCACAGTTTATTGTCAATGGGATCGTGTCTGGTTCCCTCATAGCCATTATGGCCACTGGGTTCTGGTTTATTTACAGGACTACCAACATATTTCACATCGCCCACGGTGCAGTTTATACTGCATCTGGCTATTAACTTTGATATTAAAGTTTGTGGCTGTCCGTGTGTGTCTGCGGCTAAATTGAAACAAATGGAGATATGCCTGCGCTTTTCGCAAATCTTGCTGCATCAAAATTTTAGCACATTTCGCAAAAAATCGCTCAACTTAGGTTTAACTACCGGCTCAATTTAGAGCTTGCAAGACGATTGAGACTCACCCCGGCTTCTGCTGCTTTAATGGCAAGGTCTCGATGCACCTCGGGGGGGATACGAACCATGAATTTGCCGCTATAATGTTTAACTGCTATGGGTTCAGGGATTGGCTCATTGTTAACTTTCATATCTTTAACTACATCCGCAACTACATTTCTAATTCCTTTTAAAGCGGACTCAGGTGTATTTGCTAACCAGCTTAAACTTGAAAATTCTGAACATAAGCCAACATATTCGTTGTCATCCTCTGACCAAGTCACCCGATATGTATAATGATCATTCTTAAGTGCCATGTTCTACCTCCAATCTTTCAATAGCTTTTAAAACTTGTTTGACTTGGTATGCTTTTGCTTTGCCTTTATAATTTTGGATGTTTACACGAGGATCGGCTTGCCAAGGAGTTTTATAAATTCTATGGCTTGAACCCGATTGACGAGGTTTACCAAAATAGAACTCACATACTTTGCAAAGTTCTACAAACTTTACGTCCTTTGGATTGTTCTTAAATTGTTTCAGCTTTTCGTGTACGTTTTTCATGAATAAATAATATCATTATTGATACTAATGTCAAGTATTGGAAAAATTACCAAAGCAGTTGCTCGGGGTGAAGTGAAAATCTTGTTTATCCTGTTATCCTGTCAGATTCTTTTTCAAAAGGCTAAATTGTTACTAAATAACTTATTCAACTAATTTGCTATTATATATCGTTATAAGATTAAGCTAAAAGCAATATCCTTAGGTCCATGACATTTGTATTTGTTGGGCCGGTTATTAACAGATCATCCAGTTTTTTAAAAAAATGATAGGAATCGTTGTTTTCAAGAAAATAGTAAGGATCTATTCCCATATCTTTGGCTTTTTTAAACGTATTGTTATCAGCTATTGCTCCTGCAGCATCAGTAGGCCCGTCTGTGCCGTCTGTGCCTCCGCTTAAAACAACAATGCTGTCCGTTCCTGCGATGTTTATTGCTGCGGCAAGAGAAAATTCCTGATTTCTGCCGCCAAGACCTTTTCCCTTTAAAGTTACTGTTGTCTCACCGCCTGAAAGTATACAGGCCGGAGGGGGCAGGGGGTTGCAGGTTTTGATTATTTCTTTTGCTATTGCTCCATGAACTTTCGCCACCTCTCTTGTTTCGCCTTCAATCATGGAAGAGAGCACAATGGTTTTGTATCCCAGGCCTTCAGCGTGCAGCTTTGCGGCCAACATGGCTTCCATATTACTTCCTATTACAAGATTGTATGTTTTTTCAAAAACAGGGTCTCCGGTTTTTGGAGATTCAGGCACTTTCCCTGAAACACCGGCTTTGATATGGTTTATAATGTTTTCAGGCAGTTTTTTTATTATATTGTATTTCTCAAAAATTTTTATGCAGTCTAAATAGGTAGTCGAATCCGCTACTGTGAGCCCTGATGAAATAACATCAAGATCATCCCCAACTACATCTGAAAGTATAAGCGAAACAAGTGTGGCAGGATGTGCGGCAAGCGCAAGCCTTCCACCTTTTATCATGGAAGTATGCTTTCGTATTGCATTGATTTCATGAATACTTGTACCGCAAGCAAGAAGTTCTTTTATGGTTTCCTGCTTATCCTTTAATGTAAGTCCTTTATAGGGAAGGGGAAGCAGCGCTGATCCTCCCCCTGAAATCAAGCATAAGATTAGATCATTCTTTTCTGCGGAATGTGCAAGGTCAAGGATAGCGCTTGCGCCGTTTTGTCCGTTTTCATCGGGAACCGGATGTCCAGCCTCTATTAATTTGATTCTGTCAAGATGAGCCACATATTTATATTTAACATTAATAATTCCTTTTGTTATTCTTTCCCCGAGAATGTCTTCTATGGCTGCGGCCATAGGTGCTGACGCTTTTCCTGCGCCGATTACAAAAAGGTTTTTATACATTGAAAGATTGTAAACATTGTCTCCAATAAAAAGGCGGTTATTTTCAAGCCTGCAATATTTTTTTATGGCAGTACCTGGCTCAACGGCCTGAAGACCTTTTTGGAAGATGCTTACAGCGTCATTTCTCATTCCGGCAATGTGGTTTGATTCTTTTTTCATGATATAATAACCCAAGATAAGCGATTAGCTCTTAGCAATTAGCTGTTAGCTCTTATTATTTCAGGTGGTTACCAGCGATTCGATTTTCACACATTGGGTGAAATGTTGACATCTATCAATATATTGAAATTATTGTGCTAACTGCTAAAAGCTAACTGCTAAAAGCTCAATTTAGGAATAAAGTTATGGACATATTTTAACAGCTAACCTAAAGTGAAAATATAAGTTTTTCAATGAAAATTGTTAAGTCGCTTAATATTTTTGCTGACCTGGTTCTAACTCCGGCCAATCATCAATCGACAATCAACAATCAACAATTTCTTGTGAGGAACCATGGAAAATAAAGATCTGTCTTACTTTAAAGGACAGTTTATAATAGCAATGCCGGCCCTTAATGATCCGAATTTTTTTCAGACTGTAACTTGTATTTCAGAGCATAATTCTGATGGAGCTGTAGGCATTGTTGTGAACCGGGTTCATTCCGGTCTCTCCGGAAAAATGATTTTTGATGAGCTTAAAATGGATTATATATCTGGAGCAGAGAATATAAAAATTCATTTGGGCGGGCCTGTCCATATAGGCGAAATATTTGTGCTGCATGGCCATCCCTTTGAATGGGAGGGCTGCCTTATGGTTACTCCTTATCTCGCTATGAGTAACACCAGAGATATTTTAGACGCAATAGCTATGGGCAGGGGGCCTGAGTCGTATATAATTTCTTTGGGATGTGCCGGCTGGGGGCCGGGACAACTTGAATCAGAGATTAAGAATAATACATGGCTTACATGCCCTGTTTTTGAAGATGTTGTTTTTGATATTCCGGTTGATGCAAGGTGGAATGAGACGGTAAGAAAGATGGGTATAGATCCGTTTCTTCTATCAGACACCGCAGGCCATGCCTGATTATCTGAAAGTCTATAAAGTGACGGTTCACAGTAAACACCTTAACCATCTATTTTTTTTGGCTTTGGTTTTGGTTTCTTTTTTTTAAGACAGACTTTGTCTTTCCTTACAAATGCACAGAGTTTAGGATTGTAATACTCTTTACAATTTAATGGATTATAGAGTGGACATTCAGGATGTTTTTCTGACATATATCTTTTTCCCCCTTTATATTTTTATTTTATAACATAAAATATTAAATTTTACAACATATTATGTTAAATAAAGGTAACTACTCAGGTGGATAGGCTGAAGACTGAAGACTGTTAGGAAAAAATGCATTTTAAAGCCATGTTTGGTGCAAGAATCAGATATTTCCGCCAAAGTACGGCAATCGTGCTCTTCTGACCCCTTCAGCCTTCAGTCTAAACAGCTTCAGCCTGACTACGTGAGTAGTTACAATAAAAGTTTCAAAAAATTGTAAGCGTTCACGGAACGTTGAAATTAGAAATTAGAAATTGGAAATTTGGCCTTCATGCTTTTGTACTGTTGATGAACGTATTCAATTTTGGGCCGAGTTTTTCAACTATTGCTTTTATATTTGCAGCTATGCTGTCAGATGGTCATATTATTTGATAGCCCACGGTGTTCTGAATCTTTCATCTTTCCCAAATTTCTACTTTCCAATTTCAAGTTTCAAGCCGTGAAAGGCTGCCTAAAATCTAAACAGGAGGTTTTTAAGATGGGAGCTAATAATACCAGAATTATTGCTGTGGCAAACGAAAAGGGAGGAGTAGGAAAAACGGTAATGGTTATAAATCTTGGAGCAGCTCTTTCCCTTGAAGGAAAAAAAGTTCTTATCGTTGATATGGATCCGCAGTTTAATGCGACTAAAGGGCTTGGCGTTGATGTTACTGAAGAAATGATGACTACATATGACATCATTAAAGATAAGTCCGATAACGCATCTGATGCTATTTTAAATACAAAATGGAAAGGGCTTGATTTAATTCCTTCTCATGTTGATCTTGCAGGTGCGGAAATTGAACTTGTAGATGTGGCCGGAAGGGAAAACATGTTGAAAGAAGCGCTTGAAAGCATTAGCAGGGATTATGATTTTATAATTCTTGATACACCTCCAAGTCTTTCGCTTCTTACCGTTAACGTGCTGACCTTTGCAAAAGAAGTCCTTGTTCCGTGCCAGACACAACCTTACGCATATTCCGCCCTTGATGAGCTTTTTGATACTATTTTTGCAATAAAGGAAGAAATTAATCCTGATATTAACATTACAGGGGTTGTGCCGACTTTTTTTGACAGGAGAACCAGGGTCAGCCAGAGAATAATGGACAGGCTTAAAAATGATGACAGATGCTCGGATTTGCTTTTTGATACGGTTATCAGAATAAACACTACTATTGCAGATAGCGCTGATGCCGGCAAGCCTGTAGTTTTTTACAGAAAAAGCAGCTATGGATCATCTGATTATATTGAACTTGCAAAAGAATTGCTTACACGCAATTAGTTTCAGCTTATTTACCGATGTGAAGATTTGTGAAAAAGCTATTAGCCATTAGCTGTTAGCTCTTAGCTGAATGTGTTATCTGTTTAATTAAAGCTATTAGCCATTAGCGGTTAGCTCTTAGCTAAAGGCTAACTGCTAAAAGCTAACTGCTAAAAAACAAAGCTAAAGGCTAATTGCTAAAAGCTAACTGCTTAGTCAATTTTCGCATTATAAAGGCGCAGGCTGTTTGTTACGACGGAAATACTGCTTAGTGCCATAGCCATGGCTGCGAGTATAGGATGCAATTGTCTCAAGAAGTTTGGAAATATATCAAAAGGCTGGAGAATCCCTGCGGCAACCGGAATCAGGATTGCGTTGTAAAAAAAAGCAAAAAAGAGATTCTGTTTTACTGTATTCATGGTTGCTTTGCTGATACTGATAGCCTTGGGAACACCGTTCAAACTGCCGCTTGAAAGAATTATATCGGCTGTTTCAATTGCTACATCAGTGCCTGTTCCTATCGCTAATCCCACGTCCGCCTGAGCAAGGGCAGGTGCATCATTTATACCGTCTCCCACCATACCTACTTTATTGTTTTTCTTTTGCAGCTCTTTTATTTTCAATGATTTTTCTTTTGGAAGCACTTCTGCAAAAATTTTATCAATATTAACTTCAGAAGCAATTGCTTGTGCTGTTTGAAGATTGTCACCGGTGAGCATTACTATAGAAAGATTTTGACTGTGAAGCCGGCTGATCGCTTTTTTTGATTCCGGCTTCAGGGTATCAGATACCGCAATTAAGCCGCACAACTCATTGTTCCGTATGAGCACCATTACGGTTTTACCTTCAGATTGAAGGAGATCTACCTTATCTTCGGCTTTATCAATATTGATTCCCATTTCCCGGAGCCATTTAGGTTTTCCTAATAACACAGGGATACCATTTATCTTTGCCTCAACGCCAAGACCGCCCGAGGCTTTAAAATCTTCGGGTTCCAGTAGCTTAATACCTCTTTTTTCCGCTTCATTTACTATAGCTTTTCCAAGCGGGTGTTCTGATCCTTTTTCAACAGAGGCTCCTAATTTCAGCAGGTTGTCAACGGTCTCACAGTTAGGATGAAAGGGGACAATATCAACCACAGCGGGTTTTCCCATTGTAATAGTTCCGGTTTTGTCCAGCACAATAGTATTGAGTTTGGTTGCCATTTCCAGTGCTTCGCTGTTTTTAAACAGAACTCCCCTTTCAGCCCCTTTACCTGTGCCTGCCATTATAGCGGTTGGCGTTGCAAGCCCCAGGGCGCATGGGCAGGCTATTACAAGGACAGCCACAAGCCTGATTATGGCGCTGACAAACTCTCCTGTAATTCCCCACCATAATACAAAGGTGAATAATGCTATACCTATTACCAACGGAACAAATATTGCCGCTATCCGGTCAGCGAGAGCCTGTATGGGTGCCTTGCTGCCCTGTGCTTCTTGAACCAGTTTTATAATTTGGGCGAGAGCGGTTTCCTTGCCGACGCGGGTTGCCTTGAATTTTAACAGCCCTTCTTTATTAATTGATCCAGCTACGACTTGGTCACCTGCCTTCTTGTCAACAGGCAATGGTTCGCCGCTGAGCATTGATTCATCTACCGCTGATTTTCCTTCGATCACAATTCCATCAACCGGGATTTTTTCTCCAGGGCGAATAATAACTGTGTCATCCTTTTTTACCCGGCTTAAGGGTACCTCTTTTTCCACCCCTTTTTCTATGATTGTAGCTGTTTTTGGCTGGAGGCCGATTAGTTTGCGGATAGCTCCGCCGGTTCTGCCCTTGGTTCGGGACTCGAGCATTTTGCCCAGTTTGATGAGGGTAATGATAACTGCAGATGTTTCAAAATAGACATGACCGCCCAGGGAATGAAAGATTAAAATTGAAAAAGAATAAAAATAGGCAACCGATGAGCCCATAGCAACAAGTACATCCATGTTTGCGCTTCGGTTTTTAAGACTTTTGAACGCTCCAGTATAAAAATCCCATCCAGTATAAAATTGTACAGGTGTGGCTAAAGACAGGAAGAGCCAGTTGACCCAGGCGTTATGGCTCCACATTCCAATTAGATTGAAATCCCTTCCCATGCTTAGCATAAAGAGCGGCAAGGCAAACAAAACGCCGACAGCGAACTTGCGCGTCTGTTTCTTAATTTCGATTTTTCTGGCAGCTTGCTCTGCATCTTCTGCGTCTATCAGGTCGTCCGGATGTATTGCGCCGTAACCGGCTTTATTTATGGCGGATATTATATCATTTATGCTTGCAATAGAAGGAACATATTCAATAAATGCCCGCTCAGAGGCAAAATTTACTGAAGCATTAATGATTCCCGGGACCTTTGCATTGATAACTCTTTCGATATTCATGGCGCAGTTTTTACATGTCATCCCTGTAACAGGTATTTCGACTTTTATTGTCGTAACCCTGTAACCTGAGCCTTGAATTTTTCTTACTATGTCTCTGCCGTTAAGCTGTTCAGGATCAAACGAAACTACTGCCTGTTCAGAAGCAAAATTGACGTTTGCATTTTTAACGCCCTTAAGTTTTTTAACACCTCTTTCAATATTCATGGCGCAGTTGGCGCACGTCATCCCGCTAATCGGTATAGTGATTTTTTGTTCGGCCATAAATATTCTCCTTACAGGCCTTGTGCCTGAACTGTTACCTCAGTTCTTATGCTGCAGGATAGTTGATTTTTTTTAAAGTATCTTTAATTTTTTGCAGCGTTGCAGGGAGCTCCCATTCGACAGTAATGTTTTTTTCATCGGCGTTTCCTTCTACCATATTAACGCCTTCCAATTCACTTAATTCGTTTTTTATGGACATGACACAATGAGCACATGAAATATTTGGAATCGAGAATGTCTGCTTTTCCATTAGTACACCTCCTATAGACTTTCAGATAATTTCACTGCGTTATCAGTCGTCGACGTATAACTAACTCAAGTTTCGCACCCCTTCTATGCAACAAAAGCTTTAAGGGGCAGGTGTTAGGTAGTTTTTTTAAAAAGCAAAATATGTTCACTCTGGTTTTGGCAACGGCACCATACCCACTCAGTTTGTAAGGAGCGAGACATGCACGGCATTTTATCCCTGGTGAAAAACCTTCTATGTGCCTGTCCTGGTCAAATCCCAAGGTATAGTGGTTTAGAATATCAATCATATTATTTTGCTCTTTTAAAAAAACTATCTAATACCTGGCCCTTAAAGCTTTTGTTGCATAGAGGGGGTGCGAAACTTGAGTTATTAAATTACTTATGGAGACGGTTGAATCTTCAATGGATGGAATAAAAAAAATAACCGGTAAAATTGATGGTATTTATACTGAAAATATTGAGTTAGACGGATCTTTTCTTGATTTTGCTGCTCGTTTTGCCTCAATGCCCGGCACGGTCATTCTTATGAGCGGAGGAGATAATGACTGTTCAAGATACCATATACTTGGCGCAAAACCCTGGCTGACTTTTACCGGACGTGTCAATGAAATGAAAATCAAAGCCGAAGATCATAGCTTTAATTTCAGAGCAGATCCCTTTGATACGCTTCGGAATATCTTAAATGCTTACAGGCCGCATGTTCGGCATTTGCACGGCCATAATATACAATCGCCTTTTACAGCAGGCATTTTGGGATACCTGTCTTACGATCTTAAAGATTCTCTTGAAAAACTTCCCCGCACTTCTATAGATGATCTTTATCTTCCGCATATATGCTTTTTTGCTCCTTCAATAATAGTTATACATGATCGAAAGGAAGACAAAACATCTCTCTTTATTCCTGAACGCATTGTTTCCGGAGAAAGTGTTTTACACAAAGACCTTGAAGTTTTTAAAAATATACTGGGATCAAAACAACCGTTAATGGAGAGTTTCAGCGGAGATATAGATGGATTTCGATCAAATTTTACAAGATCCAAATACATAAACGCTGTTAAGCAAATAAAAGAATACATTGCATCGGGCCATGTATATCAGGTGAACCTTTCCCAGCGATTTGAAATGAATTTTGAAGGCAGCGCATTCGGCCTGTTTAAAACACTTTATAATCTTAATCCCGCTCCCTTTTTTTCTTATATAAATGCCGGAGATCATTTTATTGTTTCCACATCGCCCGAACGTTTTCTTCTTCAGTCGGGAAATCGGCTTGAA
This sequence comes from Deltaproteobacteria bacterium, assembly GCA_030611115.1. The sequence continues at coordinate 6,272 of JAUWQK010000004.1, read as the reverse complement.
ACCAGGCCGATAAAGGGCACAATGCCAAGGGGAGATACTTTAAAAGAGGATAAAAAACTCGGTCTTGAGCTTAAAAACAGCAAAAAGGATGATGCCGAGCTTTCTATGATAGTTGATTTACTGCGTAATGATCTGGGAAAGATATGTAAGGCGGGATCTGTTCGTGTGATTGAGCACAAAAGACTTGAGGCATACAAGAATGTTTTTCATCTTGTGTCAATTGTTGAAGGAATTATAGACAAAGATCGTGATGCAGTGGATATTATAAAGGCTGCATTTCCCGGTGGTTCGATAACAGGCTGCCCTAAAATTCGAGCCATGGAAATAATAGATGAACTGGAGCCTCACAGACGTCATATATATACAGGTTCCACAGGATATATAAGTTTCCACGACACAATGGACCTTTCTATTGCTATCCGCACAGCCACAATAGTTAATAAAAAAATCATATTTTCGGTCGGAGGAGGCATTGTCTTTGATTCAGATCCCTTTGATGAGTATGATGAAACAATGCATAAGGGCAGAACGCTTATGGAGGTCTTCAAAGGAAAAGAAAAAGTATTAAGCAGCAAAAAACATGTCTGGATTAACGGAAGCATTGAACCCATAGATCTTGCGAAGATAAATGTTACAGATCAGGGGTTTTTATTCGGATATGGTTTTTTTGAAACAATCAGGGTGGATAAAGGAAAACCTCAATACCTTGAAGAGCATATTTCGAGATTTAATCAAACATGGAAACATCTTTTTTTTGAACGAGTCCCGGATTTGACCTGGCAGGATATTATATATCAGGTAATTTCCAGTAACGGGCTGCTGGAAGAAACTGCGGCAGTTAAAATTGTTGCATCAAAAGGAAACAGCGAAAACTCTTCTTTAAATTTCACGCTTATAGTTATGGCCAGGCCATATACTCATCGGCTGGCAGAAAAAAAAGAACAGGGAGTAAAGCTTGTTGTTTACCCGAAGCCGCGTCAGACGCCCCTTGCTGATTACAAAACCCTGAATTATTTATATTACCTGCTTGCTGGAGAATGGGCGAAAAAAAAGGGGGCTGATGAAGCACTGATATTGAATCCAGACGATACGATTTCTGAAACAAATACAGCAAATATCCTGCTGATCAGGGATAAAACTTTCATAAGGCCGGTTTCGCCGCATGTACTGCCCGGTATCATGGAAAAGGTTGTATGTAAACTTCTTTTAAGTTGGGGTTATATGTCGGAAAGCAAAAAGCTATGCCTTGAAGATTTGTTTTTAGCTGATCAGGTTATTATCACTAATTCACTTATTGGTGCCCTTCCGGTTCTGAGCATTGACGGGAAAAAACTGAAAAAACCCACAGACCTTTGGATGAAAATCAACAATGCGGTTCTGTAACCTCTAACCCGTACTTTTCAGAATTATTAAAGGATGTCCCCTTCCGTTGCCCAGATCGGCAAAGATAGAATTTATTTTATCTTTGCCGATCTGTTTCAATTTTAGTTAATTATTCCTGGGCATGTTTAACAAGATGTCCTAATTCAGGAAAGATAAGATACTTGCATGCTAGCTTGCAGGCTTTAAGGCTGCCAGGCAGACAGAAGAGTATTGTTTTGTTTATTATGCCGGCAGTCGCCCGTGATAAAAGAGCAGCCGAATCGATTTTTTCAAAGCTGAGCTGGGCAAAAAGCGGCCCAAATGCTGTTAGCGCCTTTTCAAATAAAGGGAGCACCGCTTCAATAGTTACATCTTTGCTGCTTATACCGGTACCCCCTGTCATTAATATAACCTGAGGTTCATGACTGCGTATAGCATCAAGGATATTTTCGGTTATGGCTTGTATTTCATCTTGTATAATGTGGTGAAATACAACTCTGTGCCCTTCTTTTAAGGCTCTATTGTTTATCCATAATCCGCTTTTATCATCTTTTAAGGATCGAGTGCTTGAAACAGATATAATTCCAAGTTTGATTTTCCTGGGAGCGTTTTTTTTATGTTCTATTATGCTCATGAGTTATTGGGTGTGCACTTTTCTATGACAACCCTGTCCTGACCATCATGTTCGGTGAGCAAAACATTTACAGTTTCCGAGCGCCTTGTTTCAATAAATTTTCCAACATAGTTGGCCTGAATCGGAAGTTCTCTGTGGCCCCTATCAACAAGCACCGCGAGTTCAATGCGATCGGGCCTGCCAAAATCGATAATAGCATCCATGGCAGCTCTTATGGTCCGACCTGTAAAAAGAACATCATCTATTAAAATAATCTGTTTCCCATCGAGAGGAAAGGATATATCTGTTGCCTGGACGATCGGGTGGTGGCTGATTCTGGTCCAGTCATCACGGTACAGAGTTATATCAATGTTGCCTGTCGGTATTTCAATGCCCTCAATTTCATTAATCTTGGACCGGATACGTTTCGCAATATAAACCCCCCGGGTATGAATGCCTATAAGTGTAAGGTTTTCAGCGCCCTTATGTACTTCAAGGATCTTATGAGCAATTCTTGAAAGTACACGCTCTATATCAGATGCATCGAGAATTGTATCATATTCGCTCATTGCTCTCTCCGATATATTCATATAGAGTAACGGTTCACGGTTCAGGGTTCAGGGGTTAAAAAAGTTGATTGGTTCATACTGTTCACCCAATGAAATTAATGGCTGAAGAAAAAATCGTAAAGCGATTAACCATGAACCTGGAACTGTGAACCTTAAAAGGGTTTATGGGCAACAAAAAACTAAATCTTACGAAGTCTGTATTTATATCATTAAATAAGTTAATATCAAGAGTTATAAATTTATCAAAATTAAAAAACCTGAAATTGCCTTGATTTTGGCTTTTATTTTATCTATTTTGATTAACCGTTAACCGTGAACCGTTCAAAAAGGTCTTGATGTAATGAAATTCCCCTGTACAGGAGTGATATTGGCGGGCGGACAGAATAAGCGTTTTTCGGGTATGAACAAAGCATTTATAAGTATTGGCGGAAAGCGTATTCTGGACAGAACATATGAAATATTTGACTCCCTTTTTGATGAGATTATTCTGGTTGCCGATGACCCGCTTAAATATCTTGAATGGGATTTACATATTGTGTCTGATATATTCCCATTTAGAAGTTCTTTAACAGGAATACATACAGGACTTTTTTTTACAAATAATTTTCATGCATTTATTACGGCATGCGATATACCATTCCTGAAAAAGGAGTTGGTTGAAACTGTTATTAATAGTATAGAAACGGGAGTTGACGTTATTATACCGGAAACTTTAAATGGGATGGAACCGCTATGTGCGGTATATTCAAAAAGATGTCTTAAGCCAATTGAAAATAATCTGATTCAAAGAGAGCTTAAGATTAAACAGTTCTTTAAAAAGGTGAGAGTCAAAAAGGTTCCTGAAAATATTTTGCGTGAAAGGGATCCTGATCTGATTTCTTTTTTTAATATCAATACTCCTGATGATCTGGCCAGGGCAGAAGAAATTATTAAATTAGCGCCCTTCGAGCGGGCTAAAAAGATGAACGTCCAACATCGAACGTCCAACATCGAATTTTGAATAAGGTATTCTGCCAATTTATAAACAGGCAGAGCGAAGCTATTTCATCTACGATGAACTTAATCTCACTTATAGAAACCATAAAAAGACATCCGCATTATAACAGAGCTGGGATGATTCTTTGTCATAATGGAGTCGTGCGGGGCACATCACGAGATGGCAGGAGAGTATCGGGACTGAATATCACGGTGGATTACGAACAACTGCACAAGGTGATAGAGAAGCATAAAAAAAGGCCGGGCATTATAGAAATACTGGTTAAGATAACAGAAGACAAAGAGCTGTCAGTGGGAGATGATGTTATGCTTCTTGTTGTTGCCGGTGACATCCGGGATAATGTTATAAAAGTACTCAGCGAAGCCATTGATGATATTAAATCAACTGTTGTGAAAAAAACAGAGTATTTTTTGTAAGGAGTTTTTTATGTCTTCATTTTCTCATATTGATAATGAGGGACGCTCGCGGATGGTTGATATAACGGATAAAGAACCGACATTAAGATCAGCGGTTGCTCAAGGGGTCGTTTTAATGGAGACTTCAACATTTGAAATGATCTATGATAATACAATAAAAAAGGGCACTGTACTTGATACCGCCAGAATTGCGGGAATAATGGCGGCAAAAAAAACTTCGGAACTAATTCCAATGTGCCACCCAATTAATATCTCACATATTGATATCAATTTTGAACCGGATAAAGATAAAAGTTCAATCAAGGTCAAAGCTTTGGTGCGGCTTTTCGGTCAGACAGGTGTTGAGATGGAGGCCCTTACAGCAGTATCTGTTGCAGCCCTTACAATATATGATATGTGCAAATCGCATGATAAAAATATAATTGTATCAGATATATGCCTTCTTGAAAAATCAGGGGGGAAAAGCGGAACATTTGTGAGAAAAACGGTTCACGGTTAACAGTTTACAGTTAACGGTTGCTAAAAACATATTAGCCAGAAGGCTGATAAGAAACAAAAGGCTCAGTCCTGCCTGCGGCAGGCAAGGTAAGAACTCATGTTTATATTTCAGTTAACGGTTGCTAAAAAGAACTGTAAACAGTGAACCGTGAACTGTGAACTGTTACGAAAAAAGAAGTATAAATGAATACATTGGAATATATTGTTTTCTTTATTATCGGCACTGCATTTGGTTTTTTTATAGCCTGGTTTTTTGCAAAGTCAAAGTTTTCAAAGGAATTCCTGGAAATTTCTAAAGAACACTCTTCTGCATTAAGCAGACTGGAACAGATGGAAGATCTTAAAAAGACACTTGAAGAGCGCACTCAAGAGATTAATTTGCTTAATTCAACAATTACCGAGCTGAAAGAACACCAGGCAAAGCTGGAAACAATTATAGATAAAGAGCGCCTCGCCGTGAATGAAAAGATAGAAATGCTCGAGGATATTCGGAATAATATGATAGATGCTTACAAAGCGATTTCAGCCAGTGCTTTAAGGGAAAACAACCAGACTTTTCTTGATCTTGCAAAAACTACGCTTTCAAAATATATGGAAGCAGCTAAAAGTGATTTTAATGTGCGTAGCAAGGAAGTCAAAAATATTGTTGTGCCCATAAAAGATTCTCTTGATAGATATGACCAGCATATTCAGGCTATGGAGAGATCACGGGAAAAGGCATATGGCGGGCTTTCTCAGCAGGTACTTTCCCTTGTGGAAACCCAGCAGACCCTTCAAAAGGAAACAGGAAAACTTGTAAAGGCTCTTCGCGTGCCGCACGTCAGGGGGCGGTGGGGAGAAATTACCCTTAAGCGAGTTGCTGAGCTCGCCGGCATGCAGAACCGCTGTGATTTTTTTGAGCAGCAGTCAGCTTACGATGATAATGGCATTATGCGGCCTGATATGGTTGTTTATCTCCCTGGCAATCGTCAGATTGTTGTAGATGCCAAGGCTCCTCTTTCAGCATATCTTGAAGCGCTGGAAGCAGAGACGGAAGAAGAACGCGAAATATTGATAGCTAAACATTCAAAACAGATTCAATCGCATATGCATAAACTGGCACAAAAGGCATACTGGAAACAGTTTAGTCCAACCCCTGAATTTGTTGTATTATTTATTCCAGGTGAAAATTTTTTTAGCGCAGCTCTTGTTAAAAACCCTAAGCTTATAGAAGAAGGTGTAAATAAGGGAGTTATCCTGGCAACTCCAACTACTTTGATTACTCTTCTAAAGACCGTTTGCTTTGCATGGCGCCAGGAAAATGTTTCTGAAAATGCAAAGGCTATATGCGAACTGGGGCGTGAACTCTTTACCAGACTCAATTCAATGGCTAAACATATCGACAAACTCGGCCGCGATATTGAACGATGTACCGGCACATATAACGATGTTATAGGTTCTTTTGAGCGCAGAGTGCTCACATCTGCACGCAGGTTCAAGGATCTTGGCATTTCTCTGCCGGGCGATAAAGATATTGTTCGTATTGAGCCCGCTGAAAAGAAAGCACGTAAACTCGACATCGATAATAGCGAATGAAACACTCATTATTCTTTTTATATTTTGCAATTACTGCCCTGTTTTGTTTCTTTTTTATAGCCGGATGTTCTGTTTTTAAAATACATCCGCCTTTAAAAGATGAATTTGCAATGCAAAGAATCCCCTCTTGCAGGTATCCTGATTTTTCAGATGATATGGTCTGCGATAGGTTGGAAAATGGAATTTTGCAGAGTATTTCATATCTAAAAAGGTTGCCTTGTTCCAGGCAGTTCAAATTCGGG
>JAUWQK010000003.1 GCA_030611115.1 Deltaproteobacteria bacterium | reverse complement strand
TTATTTAAGAAACCCGAAGAGATTACACATAGGAGAAAATTATAAATTAGGGGATGTTACCGACCGTGAAAATCCGTGCTAATCACGAAACCACGAAGAAAAAAGAAAGTGCGAAATTAAATTTTCTTTTTCGTGTTTTCGGACTTTCGTGTTTTCGTGATATATCTTTTGTGGTTCCGGCTTGTCCGGGTTAGGGTAATTGTACCAGTGATTCTATTTCTTGAAGAACAAAGGCCAAATCCGGGGCCGCTGAGGGGATGACGTTGTCTTCACTACCGTCATGTTTGTGGTGGGGATAAGTAGAAAGACATAGCTTCTTATGGTGGCCGGTGTTATCGTAACGAAATACCAGATTTTTTGAGGAATCAATGAATTGGTATGCGTACATTAATCGGTCTGCTGTTATTTCAACGTCAACAAATTCGCGCAAATGGAAAGTAGAACCATCCACGAAGTAGAGCTCCCCTCTGATGAAGCCTTCGTGTGTGCCGCGTTTCTCATACGTGAGATTTGACAGGTGGATAACAGGACATGCTTCAATAATTCTCTCGATTTGCCGGAAATAGGCTTCAATTCGCAAACCGGATGCCTCTTAATGTGTCTGCCTTTTCCCGCAGCCGTGTCAACATCCTAAACTCACCAATCCATTCATCAAAATTTGTGGTCTCTTCCATTTTATCGGTTTCGTAACGGGAGATAAACTCTTGAGTTCCAAGGTGGTATTTTTCCTCAAACTCCAAGAGTCTTCGTTCCGTTCGGCGAATGCCTGCTTCCAGTAGGCGTAATTCATTAAATAGAGCGCCTTCCACTAGTGGTTTTAGCTGGCATTTGCGTGTAGATACCAATTTGAGATCAGCCATCTTTTAACCCCCTTCATAGAATATCATACCGAATATTCCTTAACCTGATAAAAATCGAATCTTTTTCCCAGACCATCCAGCCTCTTAAGAAGTTTATCCATCCATTTCAGGTGCCCAATATTTTTTGTGCTATCACGCTCTCAACTTTAGGTCAACAAATCTCCTTTTCGAGCATTCACGAAGCGAATCATCCACCCATCTTTAGCCTATGAAATTCATGATAATGACAGCGAAGCGCATTTCATCGGGCCATCCATTCCCGCAGGTAATCTCATCCATCCATCACGTTTATTCTGCTCTCCGTCTGATCTCTGACCTCCGTCCTTTGCCAACCAGCCGCTTAGCAGTCATCACCTTTTCCATCAGGGCTTTGGACATCCCCATGGCGTTTACTGGATAAACCGCCTTGTCCGTACTCAACACTATAATTTTACTGACATTTTGTGAGATAGCCGCATTCAGAACATTTTCCGTGCCCAGGATATTTGTCCTTACTGCCTCCACAGGGAAAAATTCACATGACGGCACCTGTTTTAAAGCTGCGGCATGAAACACATAATCAACCCCATGCATGGCGGAATGAATGCTGTCGTAATCCCTGACATTGCCGATATAAAATTTCAGTTTCTCGTTGCCATATCCATTCCGCATCCCATCCTGTTTTTTTTCGTCACGGCTGAAGATACGAATCTCTTTTATGCCGGTATCCAGAAATTTCCTGATTACTGCATTCCCGAATGAACCGGTGCCCCGGTTATGAGGAGTGTTTTGCCTTTGAACATTTAATTTCTCCTGGATTAAATTAGGGAAAGTTGTGAATCTCAGACTGTCGACTCTTGTTTAAAGGGTATACAAATCGCGAATCAAGTAAGATAACTAAGCGCTCTTCTGAGGCTTCCAAACATGAATACCTTCGATTCCATCAAAGTCAGAGTCATTTGTTACAAGGTTTTGCAGGTTGTTCTTTTGCATTACTGCAAGATGTAGCGCATCGTTGGACATCAGGCGGTGGGCTTGCATGAATCGACGAGCCATGCGAAAAATATCTGCTGTTACTTCCAGGATGATCAAATCGTATCCTGTATCAACCTCGTCAACAATCGCATAAGCTTCCAATTTTTCAAGCGCTTCAGGCTTACGCTTTAAATGTTGAATAACCTGGCCCGGCTTGAGTCCTGTCTTTTGTGCAACTTCACCGATTATCAATTTATGGATAAACTCATTTAACACGATGGCAGAGACATGGCCTGTCACATCTCCGCGATGGATGCGATCCAACAGCATATTGCACCACTGACCGAATCGAGGATGATCAGTTACTGCGTATAGAAGGATGTTTGTATCCAGAAACACCCGGCTGTGAGACGGGATTTCGATCATGTTAACTCGGGCTCAAAGAATTCTTCGCGTTCTACCAACTCGTCCACAATTTCAGCTCTCAACCGCATTCGTCTTCGCGCTGTCACGGGGTCGATCACAAGCTTTGATGCTTCGATCCGCAAAGCAACCTCATCCCCTTCAGACAGACGGAGTTCTTGCATGATTTCCCTTGGAATCCGGACCATTCCCTTGTTTTTGATTCGTTCTCTTACTACTTGCATACTCTTCACCTTTCCATAAATATGTGCCACCAGCGCCCTTTTAAAATATGCCTCAAATTGACATCGGGGTCAAGCTATTTGACACTTTTTGCTATTGGCGTAATTGCTTTCCTCGACTCCCGACTCTAAGACTCATGACTCAAAAAAAGCTCCCGATTCTGTTCAACCACCCCATCATCCTTTGTCACCCCAAGCCCATATTCTCGCGCCCTTTCAGACCATTTCACATATTCCTCATTATTCATATCAACGCACCGCTGAAGAACTTCCCGAAACATCTCCGGCTTGCTCAAAGGCAGATCCCATCCAACACCTTTTTCCTCTAAAGCTCTCCAAGGTGTCTGATCGCTTATCAAGATCGGACACCCAGCGCAAAGTGCCTCTAAAATCACATGGCCAAAATTTTCACCCAGCGTTGGAAATAAGAAAATATCATGCTCCCTCATCACAGCGCCCACCTTCTCATGCTCCACACTTCCGCAATACTTAACTTCAATATTTCCCGGCAGGTCACCTATAATCTTCTGACACTCCGCCCAATATGATTTATCCTCCATCGGCCCGTAGATATTAAACTGAACTTCTCCATTTAATCCTTTGAGCATCTTCAAAGCGCCGTCCAGGTTCTTCTTTCTCGATATGCGGGACAGAAAAATGATTTTCAGGCAGCCTTTCCTTTTTACTTTCTCCGGCGGCAGTTCATCTGCTGAATGAACCGCTGGTGGAATATTTGGAGCAACTTCCACCTGCACATCTTTTCCGAACCACCTGCGTATATCCGCTTCTTCATGTTCGCTTGAAGCCTGCCAGACAACTCCGCGATACAGCCCGAATGCCTTTACCGCCCAAAGATAAACTCGTTTCTTCAAACTCTTCAGCCCAAGGGCGCCAGGTGAAAATTCTCCGCGAGGGGCAAGAATTAAAGGCTTGGCAGGAATCAGTCGCAATCTTCTGAGGAGCAGCGGTTTGATGGTAAAATGGGGCGAAAAAAAACTGTTCAGGTAGATGGCATCACATTCTGTAGAGCAAATAATCTTTTTAAAGCCCATCAATGAACGCATCTGCGGAGACATGTAAAAGACATCTGCCTTGCTAACCCTGTTCCAGTCATCAATCCTGATTTTAGGATAAGGCTTCGTATCATCAGAATCACGATCCGCAGTGATGATTTTAAACTGAAATTCATCCCCCACCCTGTCCACCATATTGGCCAGGGTGCGTATGGGTCCGCCCGCTTTGTAGCCGGGGAGGTAGTATCCGACTGAGGTGAGAATTTTCAACTAATTAACCTTTTTTTTTAAAAAATTATCCATTGATTATTTGTTTGTACAATTCTACATACTGTGCAGCAATTTTCCCTGACCGAAATCTTTTAACATTTTCAAAGCCATTCCGAACCAATGTATTACGATAGAATGTGTCATTTATTACTTTTAATAATCCTTGACGAATTGCAGTTACATCATATGGATCAACCAGACATGCTCCGTCCCTTGCCACCTCAGGCATTGACATAATATTACTTGTCACAACTGGGCGCCCTGTTGCCTGCGCTTCCAGAATCGGAAGGCCAAACCCCTCATACGTAGAAACAAAACCCAGCATATCACAGGCTTGATATTCCTTTAAAATTTCTTCATCAGATATATTATACACAGATGAATATTCGATATTAGCTTCTCGCAAATGAGATGCTTGGTCATGATCCAATTTTCCAACAATTCGTAAACGACATGGTATTTCTCTTATAGCTTCAGCAACACGTGCCAGATTTTTATTTTTTCCAGTACCGATTTGTAAGATAACAGGTTTGTTAACATTGAAGTCCATGGGGACTGGCCTGAAAGCATCTGATACACAATCATAAATCACTTTAACTTTTTGAGGTTCATATTTGATATAGTTCAACAATTCCCTCTTGGTAGATTCTGTAATTACAGTAACAACTGCAGCTCGTCTCATGGGAAGGCTATACCACAGGAATAAAAATAAAGCCCTGCGAAATCCTTTTAGCCTTTCTACTGACACGAGATCATGTATTGTTAAAATTGTTTTTCTTTTTCTTAGCAAATATATCAGGAAATGAACATCCCCTGTAATATGATTCACATCTCCTTGTCTAAATACAGCCTCAATAATGTTATACAAACGCCTAAAAAATCCCCTGCTTGGGAATCTGGATATAGCCACCTTGCATTGAACTTCAGATGAAAACGACTTTCGAATATCATCAAATAAACGTTCAATACTATAATTAGCTTCTTGCGGCTTACGTTGATAAAAAGTTACTCGCAAAACATTTTCTCCGCTTTATTAGACAATCAGAGGGGAGCATTCGCACCCCAAATTAGAGCTACCTGCCAGTCGCCGCTACCAATTCCTTTTTCGCTCTTTTATTTCCAAATAGTACATACTTTTTTGTAAACAACCAATAAAAGACCAATCCAAATAAAATGTATACCGGCAACATCCGCCAAGCAGCGAAAAGAGAATTTAAATCTGTTTCAACTCTCAAATACAACGGGTACATAGCTATTATAATAAAATTCGATGATGAACCAAAACTTCGATAAAAAAACTGTTCAAGTGTATAAAGAAAAAGGACCATCAAAAAAGGAACAAATACAAACCCTACGATTCCGCCTAATTGAGCTCCAATACTGAAAAAGGTATCAGTATAATCTATACGTTCGTCCAGATTCGCATTAGATAACTGTTCGAGTACAATTTTTCTGTTGGCGTCATATTTGCCGGAATAAAAGACCTTGGGAACAGAATAATATGTTGCATCACCAACTATCTGATAATTAAAGGCAATCAGATTGTTTGCGTGTATTAATGTTGCTGCGTAATCGGTAAGATCAAATCTGTATGCAAGCTGATATTTTATTTGTTCCGAATTGCCAAAACCGATCCGGCCGGCAACGGATAAGATCAAAACCGATCCAATACAGATTATTATCGGCGCCGCCAAAAATATCCTGGCAAGATTTTTTTTGCCGAATCCATGCAGATAAATAAGTGAAAATATCAGACCGAGAAAGAAAAAAAAGATCGAGCCTCTTCCGCCCGAAAACAGTGACAATATAAAAACAGCAGCAATCGCCATCACAATCAGTTTTTTGCTACCTTTCTTCCCGAAATGCAATGCAAGCAATAAAACTAAAACCACATTTGTACAGCCCATAAGCCACATGCGTATTTTTTCAATAGTAGGTAGACTGGTACGCTCCATTGCAACCTGAAGAATGTCAAGATTCAAATGGTAGGCATATCCGAAACCTTTTTGATAAAGATCTACAATATTCAGGCAAATAAAAACCAACATAATGATTATAGTTACTCTCAAAAAAAGGTCATTATGTATGCTAAAATTTGTATATTTATATTTTGTCTTCATCCTGATTATAATCTCAAATGAAACCCAAAGCACTATTAACGCCAAAAGGGAATAAGTCAGTTGCAAAACGTTATTATTAATAAACCCGGGATATAATTCAGGCTCAAAATATTTTATGCTACTGGCGCTAAAATATAATAGGTTGATCAGGATAAACATCGTCGCCATGCTAACATTTGATGATCTTTTCAGCAGCAATTTTGAGACAACTCTGTACATAACAACCGCTGAGCAAAAGGCATGAATCAAGCTAAACCCAATAGTTTCAAGTGTGGCTTCATAAATCATAGCGAACAAGACCGGATAGCTTAAAGAGCATATCAGCGATAATATAAAATATTTGTTTATGCTTATATGGAAAGAGCTTTCAGCTTTATTATGCATACGAATTATTTTAATTCAGGCCTTTCAGATAAAAATTAATAATATTTCTAAATTTCTCTTTGTATCCCGTGCTGTTGAAACGTGTATGCGCGTAAATCCCGCTAACTTGTTCAAAATAGCGATAAAAGCATTTTGCAAGACAGCTTCATTTTAAATAGCATTTCCTGCCTTTTGCCACGACCAATAAAATAATATTCAATAACCCGCCTGAAAACATTTGCAGAAAAAAACGACAAAAGAACAATCTTAAGCAAAGCAGCATTGCACTGACCATAATGTTTCCTATAAAAATATATTAACGATTTAACTTGCCTGGTCTTAACTTTCATTTCCAATTCAGTATCTCTGTTCTGTTTTACCGATGCCATAAGATAGTGCACAACCTTTGCTTCTGGAACAATCCAGATTTCCCAACCTTTTTTGATTACTGACAAACTCCAATCAGCCTCTTCTAAATAAAAAAAATACTGTTCATCGAGAAAGCCAAACTCTTTAAACAAGCTTCTTCGAATCATTAAACAAGCGCCTGTCAAGGCACCGCCGACAATTTTTTTTTGTTTTGTATAGTCATAAAATCGAGGCTCAAATTGGTTGAAACCATAAAATGGTTTAATGCTATTCACAGATGTAATATATGAGCCAATGATTTTTTTTATACTCGGAAATTCAGCAATTGACTTTTGGATTGAATGATCTTTATTCAGTAATTGAGGGCCACAAATCCCAACACCATTATGACCTTCCATAAAATCATACATTATTTTGAATGCATTGTTTAATAGCACAGTATCCGAATTCAACAGAACTATATATTCCCCTTTCGCCAAAGGTATGGCCTGATTGTTGGCAGCGGCAAAGCCCTTGTTTTCACTGTTTCGAATTAGGTTGACTTTCGGGAACTCACTTTGAACCATGGCACAGCTGCCGTCTGACGATGCGTTATCAACCACAAAAATTTCATAAGAAATACCTGACGTTTTCTCATAGATACTCATCAGGCAATCTCTCAGAAGATCTTCTGTATTAAAATTTACTATTATTATTGATATAGAAATCATAAAACCGAACCGCCTTGTTCGCTCTCTTCAAATCTCCCTCTAAAATACTTCATTCCCTGAAGTAGACCCAACAATGCGCAGCAATTGTCAATTTTGCATCATAATAATCCGCGATATAGAGCGATCATTTCTTCAGTATGTGACTTCATCGTCTTCATTGGTATAATTTGTGATTTAAATTCATCAATAATATCTGGATTAGTTAATATTGTTAGCATTTTATTCCGCAGCTCCTCTACGTTCCCTGCCTCAAACAAAAAGCCGTTCACTCCATCTTTTATAAAATCAGGGATGCCCCCAATATTTGAACCTATAACAGGTGTTTTTGTAGCTAAGGCTTCAAAGACTACCTGTGGTGCATTATCATACCAGATAGGTGGTACCACAACGATGTCGATTTCTGATAACACTTGCTGCAGGTTTTGATACTTGTAACCAGGACGAAAATCTACCAACTTCCCCCTGGATAGCATTTTCAGATTTTGAGCGTACTCATTACGCGGGTTGTATCCATAAACAATCAATCGGGCTTTTCTATTTTGAAGTCCACTAAACGCCTGTATTAGGACATTTGCACCCTTATGTGGAGTCAAAGGACCTATATAACCAAAAGTAACGTTTTTATTTGTCCTATTAGTCGGTTTTAAAAATTCAGCGGCCTTAGTACCAATATGTTGAACAAGGATTTTAGAGGAAGGAATACCGAAATCCTCAAAACGAGATTTGACAAAGTTGGAAACAGCAATATTGATATCAACTTTCTCTGACAACAAATAACGGTGATACTTTTCCCTCTCTACATAATCACTCACCAAAGAAGGGATAACAACACTTTTGTTATGTTGCTTACTCTCGGTTTTTCTGATCCTGTTTCCTTGAAATTTCTTTCTTAATATACGCAATTGCCCCACTCTACTATCACCGATTACCGTTCTAAAAAGGTTTTTTATACCTTGTACTCTGAGCTTAGCCTTTGCCTTACCTAAACGGCCAGGATTAAACGGAACGTATTGTGAACAATTTAATCCGTCTTTTGGACCGGAACAAATAGTCATTTTTACATTATCAAAAAGTTCTACTCTTGGACAAATATACCAATAATTATGCAGAGAATTTACTATGGGAATGTTTTGATTATGCGCAATCTCTATTAATGAACTACAAAACCCGGCAATATCGTGAATATGTATAATATCCGGCTTAAATTTGTCGATAAGCTTAATAAAATTATGCTCAATTATTGGTACACTCTTCTGATCTCGCGGATGAGTATAGGCAAACGAAGGATAAGTATTCGGGCTATTTACAAAGCTCAAGTATGTTATGCCATTACTTAAACGCCATCTAACGTAAGGCCGTATTAGAAAATTGTATTCCCCTGCATAAAGATAACCAACGTCAACCCCTTGTTTCGACAGCTCTTTTGATAAATTATGGACATAAATTCCGACCCCCCCAAAATCTACCAAGTGTGATATCATCAATATTCTCATAAAGAATCCTTCGTATGTAACATATTTGAATACTTAGTTTTACAGACATTCATAACAATTATCGCTTTTTCTTCCACTGGTTATTATTCCTTTATAATTTTTTCAAAAACATTCAACAATGCTCTGTCAACTACCTGATCCATATTTAAATACTTATATTCAGCCAATCTACCAACAAAATATACGTTTTTCAGCTTTTCAGCCTCTGTTTTGTATTTTTGGTAAATCTCCTGATATTCTATTTTTGGTATAGGATAATATGGATCGCCGTCATCCTTTGGATATTCATAACAGATTGTGGTTTTGTGATGTTTCTGGAAATAGAAGTGTTTGAATTCAGTAATCCTCGTGTAATCATGTTCATTTGGGTAATTAATAACTGCTGCATTTTGATATTTATCCATATCCACTGTCTCAAATTTAAAATCAAGACTCCGGTAGGGTAGTTTGCCATAAAGGTAATCGAAGTAATAATCACTAGGGCCTGTGAAGATAAGTTTATCAAACTTCACTAAGTTTATAATTTCCTTGTAATCAGTATTTAAAAGTATATGGATGTTTCTATTATCAAGCATTTTCTCAAACATCTTTGTAAAACCATACTTTGGAATACCTTGATATTGATCGGTAAAATATCTTGCGTCTCTGTTAAACCTCACTGGGAGCCTGCTTGTCACCTGTGGGTCAAGTTCATCAGGATAAACGCCCCATTGCTTTTTTGTATAGCTTTTGAAGAATAACTCATACAACTCTTCTCCAACTTGCGAGACAACAACATCCTTTGAGTTTCTGATTTTGTCAAGTTTTACCCTTCGCTGTTCAAAATATTCTTTAAGCTCTTCAGATGTAAAACTTCGGTCATAAAGACGTTCCATTGTCTCAAGATTGATAGGCAAACAGACTTCTTTCCCGGTTACCTTAGCGAGTACCCTATGAACATATCCATTCCATTTGGTAAACTGGCGGAGATAATCCCATACCACCTTTGAATTTGTATGAAATATATGAGGGCCATATTTCTGGACCAATATCCCATCTTCATTGTAGTAGTCGTAGGCATTACCGCCTATATGCTTTCGCTGTTCCACCAGTAATACCTTCTTGTTGAGCTGTGTAGCAATCCTTTCAGCAAGGGTAGAGCCTGCAAATCCAGCCCCAACAATAACAAAATCAAATCTCATTGAGTCACTCCAAAACGTATTTTAAATTGCAAGGGTTTTAAACCATTACAGCGGCATGAATCACAATTGGTACTTAATTTCAAAAGGTTAATCCAAATGCGAAATTTAAGTTTTCTGTACAAAATATTTTTTCTTTTTTGCTTTACGTCAAAACAGTCCTGTGTTTGATATCCACCAGCCTCAAAGCCATCAACAAAAACCCGTATACCAAAATATACATGATCCCGTCCAAAATTAAATTAACGCCTACATATTTAACAATAAAAACAAAGACACATAATCCCAAAATTAAACCAGCAAATTTCAGCAAAATCTTCTGACTGAATAAATCCATTTTCAACCTTTTAACTTCAAAATACATCCAGCAAGTAACCCATATCTCAGAAGCCAAAAAAGCTACCGCTGCACCGTCTTGTTTTAAAAACGGAACTAAAATAAAGTTTAATGCGAGGCTAACAATGCCTGCCGTCACAATAGGTTTCATCAGTTCTTTTCTCTTGCCGAAAGGAAGCAGAACCTGCATTCCGAACACATTGCTAAGGCCGATAATGATAAACAAAAAGCTTAAAATCTGCATTGGCATAACGCTCAAAGAGAATTTGCCTCCGAATACCAGCCTTATTATTTCATCCGCATTGAAAAAAATAAACGTTGTCGCAGGGATAGCGAAGAGCATTGTTACAACAAAAGTCTTTTTTATTGCTACAATCGCCTGTTCTTTTGAAATCGCCACCAGTTTTGAAATATGAGGATAAAAGACGGCTCCAAGCTGACCTTCAATCGACAAACCCGCCCTTACAAGCCTTTCAGCCGCGCTGTAATAACCCACCACTGTGTTATTGGTAAGAAAACCTAATACCACAGTATTAATACCTGTATAGATACTAATGGAAATATTTGAAATAAATAGCGGAAAAGATTCTTTCGCAATTTTTCTCATTGAAGAAATATCTGGTCTGACAACTTTAATTTTCTCTTTGGCAAACATTATGTAATACATAAAAAGTAAACCTACCATTTGCGCCAGGACATTTATTAATGGAACATAAACATAATCCGATACCTGACGGATAACCGCAAATATAAGACAGACACCTAAAGCTCGTGACAGAAGGTTTGCTATTGCAATATTTGCCATCTTTTCAATTCCCTGAAAAAACCAGGTTGGCAATAACGCAGTTATAATCAAATTCCCTCCTGTGAACATGAAAAGAGTCATTTCCGTCCTAAATTTTGGAACAGCATAGACAACTGCAATGTAGGCGAAGATAGCCCCCAGAAGAAGGACTAACTTCATAAACAAGATATTTGAAATCAGGCTGGATATTTTGAAATGATCGCCCTTGTTCACAGCTATTTCCCGTGGCGCATACAAATTGGTGCCAAGATCCGTTATTAAATTAAAATAAATCACCACGGCCTGGGCAAAAGCTATGGCGCCGAATTTATCAGGGCCTACCACCCGCACCAAATAAGGCAAATATACAAGCGGCAAAACATAGCCCGCTATCTGCACTAAACTCAATGATCCAAAATTCGTTATTAAGACTTTTTTGTGGGACATCCTACCTTCTGACCTTATTGCATTGTTTCTGGTTCCCAGCAGTAACAGATCCCATCATATCTGTAACTTTTGCCTCATTTTTTATTCATGGGCAAATCCCCATGAAAATGGCAGTCCGAATTCCTCTAAACTACAATCAGTTCGTGTTTTGGCAGCAGCTCGGAACTTTTGGGACGTTGGGACGTTGTTGACAAGCTAAACTAATCCCTGTTTCGGAACTTTGGGGACGTTGTTGACAAGCTAAACTAATCCTGTTTTGAATATTTTTGGCACAGATTTCACGGATTACACTGTTTAAGTTGGTCAATGTTATTTCTTTACGGAGCGGTATACTTTACTCCTATGTTCTATTTCATAAATCTTGATGACTTTAGACTCTGTATAGACCCAATAAAGTATCCGATAATCACCAGCCCTTACCCGGCAAAGCCCTCGAAGATCATCAGGAAGAGATGTGAGGGGATGATGTATAACCTTATCAGCATTGCCTGCTAACCATTCAATTTTTTGTCCGATCTTTTGTTGGGTAGGTGGATCGAGTCTTCCAAAAGATTTCTCTGCATCAGAAAGGAGTATTATTCTACACATAGTTCTTTTTTGATAGATTTCCAGTCCTTACCTTTACCTTGAAGATCTTCCTTTCTTGCTTTTCTCATTTTTTTCATAAATTCGGCATCCTGAGAAAGAAGCCAGTCTTCAAGATCTTCTTTTGTATCTGCTGTCTCAAAAACACTCAGCGGAAAGCTAACGATCTCTCTTTTTTTGGCCAAGCTCATAAACACCTCCTCCTAATTCCTATGTTTAGTATATCATAAAATCAAACGGGAAACTATCTCATTTTTCTCCCCATAGGAGGGATTGAGGTGTGGAATGGGTGAGATAAAAGGATGTTGTTGACAAGGTAAACTTGTTCCTGGGTTGAATATTTTGCCGTAGGTTTGAAAGAACAAAACAAAAATCTTTTTTTGGCACGGATTTCACGGATTACACTGTTTTTTATCCTTGCGGGTTTTGTGTGGAGATAGGATACGCTACTCATCTCTGTTCAAATACAAGAACACCTTATCATAAATCCTCTTTGCAATTTCCAGGACTTCAGTAGCTACTTCCTTCGTGGGAAAACCAGAGGGCAATAAACCCAGGCCGCTTGGGTAGCGTGTATCTATATAAATATCATCCACGATATTGAGTTCATCCTCATCAATTCTAATTTCTATCCCTTCTGCTGTTTCATTAACTATTCTATACAATCGGACAACACTGTGTATCTTTGGAACTTGCGCCCCATGTTCTTCAAGGATTGCCTTTAGACATTTCTCAATGCATTGCTGGCAGTGAAATAACACTATATTGGCAACATATTCATTTTCAAGGAGACCTTTTGCCGCTTCAAGGTCTCTATCTGCAAATACTATCCATGCTTTTGCCCCATCTTTCATAAAAGATTCAAACCCTTCTCTTCTATATCCCTTATAAATGAGGTCTTTAAAGATTTCAGGAGATCCCACTCATCTTTGGTGTAAACAATAAGATCAAGAGGGTATTTCCTTCTTATTCCTAACATTTTCTTAGAAATAGAATTTTTATTTCTTAAGTAATCTTTGTAATTTTTGCTCATACCTTTGCGCTCCGACACAATAACCAAATCTATATCACTATCTGATCCAGGAGTCCCATATGCATGAGATCCGAACAAGATTATTTTATGTAGATTTTCTTCTCTCAGGCATTGCAATATTTCTTTTCTTATCTTTTCATCCAGCATGCTTAATACCTTCTTAAGGTATGTATCCGACAATATTAATACTCAATATTATAAAATTATCATTTCTCATATCTGTATCATAATTGTCACGAATTTAAAATCAAAGGATAAACAACCTTTTGGGACGCGGGTTTCACGGATTGCACGGTTTTATCCTTACGGATTGATTTTCTAGTGGTTCATGAAAGGTCCAAGCTTAATTTAATGGCTTGATTGACTTCTTCCATCTTTTTTGAGCTGATCCGACCGAGTCTTTTTTCCAGCCTCTCTTTGGATACCGTAAGTATCTGGCCTGTTTTTACGATAGAGGAACGCTCTAATCCTCCTTCAGGAGGGTCAATTTCGATGTTCATAGGATAGATTTTAACGGAACTTGAAATAGCTGCCACGATAGTAGTGGAAGCTTTTTCATTGCCAATATCGTTCTGAATAACGAGCGCAGGCCTTTTGCCTGCCTGTTCGCTTCCCCTGGCAGGATTCCAGTTCACAAGCCATACCTCGCCACGCGCTGGAAACCCTTTCACTATAAAATCTCCTTTTGAGCATCAAGCGCTGTATCAGCAAATTCCCTGTCTTCCTTTGCCATTTCAACATATCCCTCGGCCATCGATTCTTCGGTCTTTTTTTTGAACCATAACCTGAAGGCTTCCTGAGCTAACTGGCTCTTCGCCATGTTGCAGGTTTCCGCGGCCTTCTCGATGGCCTCAAATATGTCCGCATCTATGGTCACGCTCATCTTTTTCTTGGTTCTCATGCAAGACCTCCCCGTGTCTTACTTTTTATAAGACAATAGTTCGCCTGATCGGTAGTGTCAAGGTAAGAAATTGACCAATAATAGGGACAACGAGGACTTCGAAGATAAAAGAGTGATCAACGTCAACCATTATTTCCCTTTGACGACAATTATTTTTCCCCTACCGCCCCATAGGGGGCGCCGCTGCCGGATGCGCCATTTTTACGGTGATCATTCTTGTTTGAATAACCAACGTAAGAGGAGAGATAATAACCGGTTTCGTCAGTTTGCTGAATTCCTTTAACATCTCCATACCATTCGCGGCCGATCTCAGTCTCATTCTTTGTGTTTCCGTGCGCCGGACAAACCTGATAACACAGCGAACATTTTTTGCCGCAATCAGCACATCCATCCATTTCAACCGGATTATATTCACCACGCTCGTTCCAACGAATTTCCAGCCGATTCCTGGGACATACCGCTGCACACATGCCGCAACCGATACACCAGCCTTTTCCAACAACTTCTTGAATCACATTCATCTCATGCCCTTATGATATAGAATCAGGTAGTGTCTTTCGATTTATTTTGGAAAACACAATTGAAATTAGCTTCTTTTGCAACGGCTTTGGAACCAATAAAATCCAACAAAACATACCATATGCAGCAAACACCAGCGCACCTTCAACGGCAAGCAGCAACAGATTATTTGGCGGCATCACTATCTTCAGCCCCCACCCGGCAACAACACATCCAGTAGCAATCAATCCCGGCAATCCATAGACCGTCCACAAATAGCCTCCATAGTCATAGGAAAATTGTCGGGAATAGGCATACGCCAGATAAAAGGTGTTGCGCACAAAGATGCAACTCCCAAGATAGAGAGCCACAGCAAACAAATGCCAGCCAAACCACACCGTGCCAATCAGCGTTCCGGTAAAGACTGCTATCGCCATTACAATCTGACTATACACAGTAGGCTTGATGCCTCCGCCGCCTAAAGCCAGGAAATAGTTAGCCGCCTGCACCTGTGAAACTGCTACACCCGTGGTAACAACAGCAACGACCGGCCAGATCCATGCAAGCTTTTCACCCAGCCAAAACGTCATTATCTCCGGCCCGAAGGTTGTCAGTGGGAGCACAATAGCAAAACCAACAAAGGCCACTATTTGACCCATTTGTATCGCCCATTTCCCCAGTGCCGCACCGCCGTTTATCTCCCGATCCCGGCTGGCTATCGGAACCAGCGGACGCGTCGTCTGCCCCAGGAAACCCTGCATCGCACTTGAAATGAGCAATGCCGGCGCAAAAGCGGTAACCATCTCTGCTCCTAATACTTTCCCGATAATCAACACCGGTCCTTGAAATGCCACCACCTGCGCCACAGAGTTAGCGAGATTCAACATACTAAACCCGAGCATTGAGCGCATGCTTTCGCGGCTGACATAGCGTAAGGAAAACCATACTGAACGTCCCAATTGCTTCGCCCCAATCAAAAATAACGCCACAAATCTAAGCAGCGCCGCACTCAATATGGCAATGCCAACAAAAAATACTGAGGGATGAATTAACTCAAATAACGCAACAATTAATCCCAGCCGCAACAGATGCCCGCATATCTCCACCCCATTCGCCAGATCATAACGGCTTGAGCCATACACTAAACCCTGTGGCACAATAAACGTCATGTTCTGAAACAAAGACACCGCCAGGCAAATGAGCAACCCCGTTGTTTCGCGTACCAACTCCGGCGGAATCTCATAAAAGCGGATAAAGACGGGAATCAAGGCCAAACACAGTAGCGAAGCAATTAACCCCAGCCCGCCAAGTAAAAGCTGCGCTGTACTACTGATCTTTCGAAGCTGCTCCTTGTCGCCTTTCGCAATCGCCTGCGAGCAGAAGCGCACCAGTGTCGGCCCCATCCCAAGCTGCAAAAACATAAAAAACCCAACGCGGAACGAGCCAACTGATAAACTCCGAAGCCCTGCTCACCTAAGCGATTGATGCAGTAGGGCATCAGAATAAAGCCCACCACGGCAAAGACCAGATGTGCAATCCATCCACTCGCTGCATTAAAGGCAAATTGTTTTTTTACGTTGCTCATATTTTCGAGAACATAACAGCCGGACGTCTTGCGGGACGTCCATTGGGCAGGATAAGAATTTCGGGGGGAATTTCGGGGACGTTGTTGACTATGTTGAATAACATCCTCTTTCGCACCGCGCATTCGCCGGACTCATTCGGAGGACATGAGGAACGTCCGTAAATAAGTAAATAATCCCCAAGTAGAGAGGAACATAGCTTCTCTTCTTGTCTCTTCTGGGTAAAAAGGGGTAAAAAGGGCATCTTCTTCTTCATCTTCTTTCTCTTCTTGTTCTTCTCGGGTTCTCTTCTCGGGGTCGGACACGCCCACCACTTGATATCGCGCACAAAAGACCTAAAGAATGGGCCATTTTCAGCCTTAAAACCGCCTTTTTAACCCCAAAATTGACCCTCTAAGAAAAACTCTGTGCACCGCACCGTTATAGAGGCAGAGGGGACGTTGGTAAAAATGGGGCACACCTATTTATCTTCCTGACCTGTATGCGCCAGCATCTGATCTATCCGGTCAGAGAATTAGCCACGGATGCATGCAGATAAACGCGGATTGAACAACAGAATTAATCGCTCAACAAAACTCTAAAACCAGCCTGC